>JADGQG010000143.1 GCA_017882025.1 Chloroflexota bacterium | reverse complement strand
AGATCGTCAAGCAGCCGCAGTACCAGCCGCTCCCGGTGGAGAAGCAGGTCGCGATCCTGTACGTCGCCACGAAGGGCCAGCTGGACGACATCCCGACCCCGCGGGTCAAGGAGTTCGAGGTCGGCTTCTACCGCTTCCTGGAGGCAGAGAAGCCGGAGGTTCTCGAGAAGCTCGGCCGCACGAAGACCCTGGACGACGAGATCATCAAGGGTCTCGATGATGCGGTCGCGGCCTACCGCACCACGTTCCTCGCGTAGCGGCCGGACGGGGCGCAGGAGCGGCACGTGGCGAGCCAGCGCGACATCCGACGCCGCATCGGCGCCGTCAAGAACATCAAGCAGATCACCCGGGCGATGCAGTTCGTGGCCGCCTCGAAGCTCCGCCGCGCGCAGGACGCGACGCTCGCCGCGCGGCCCTATGCGGAGAAGCTGGATGAGGTCCTCGCGGACCTGGCCGCGGTCCTCGGCGACGAACATCACCCGCTGCTGGCACGCCCCGAGGGCGGCACCCGCCTCCTCGTCGTGATCACGACGGACCGCGGCCTGGCCGGCCCGCTGAACACGAACACGATCCGCTTCGCCCTGAAGGAGGCCGCCGAGCACGAGGGCCGCCTGTCCGCGGTGACCGTCGGGCGCAAGGGTCGCGACGCGCTCCGCCGGACCGGGATCCCGATCGTGGCGCACTTCAACGGGTTCGGCGACAAGCCGAGCTTTGCGGACGTCACGCCGCTCTCGCGCCTGGTCTCCGACGACTTCCTGGCCGGGACCTACGGCCAGATCGACCTGGTCTACTCGACGTTCATCTCGACGCTGGTGCAGCGCCCCATCGCCCAGCGGCTCCTGCCGATCCTGCCCGGGCCAGACGCTCCCGGCGTCCCCGGCAACCAGTTCATTTTCGAGCCCAACCCGGCGACCGTTCTTCGCCGGCTCCTCCCGCGCTACGTTGCGACCCGCCTCTACCAGGCCATCCTGGAGACCACGGCGTCGGAGATGTCGAGCAAGATGGTGGCGATGAAGAGCGCCACCGAGAACGCGGAAGAGCTGATCGACGACCTCACCCTCTCCTACAACAAGGTCCGCCAGGCCAACATCACCCGCGAGATGATCGAGATCGCGTCCGGCGCCCGGGCCGGGCGCTAGGCGCGCAGGAGGCACGACACCCACCATGGCGACCGCCGCTCCCACCGCGACCGGCCGCGTGATCCAGATCACCGGACCCGTCGTTGACATCGAGTTCCCCGCCGGCCAGCTGCCCCAGATCTACAACGCGGTGGAGATCGTGCGGCCGGATCACGACCCGCTCGTCTGCGAGGTCCAGCAGCACCTTGGCAACAATTGGGTCCGTGCCGTGGCGATGACCACCACGGACGGCCTGGCCCGCGGGACCGAGGTCCGCGACACGGGCGCCCCGATCTCCGTGCCGGTGGGCGCGGTCACGCTGGGCAGGGTCTTCAACGTGCTGGGCAACCCGATCGACGCGAAGGGCCCGGTTGACCGCACGACGGTCCTGCCGATCCACCGCGCCGCACCCGCGTTCGACGAGCAGACCACGGACGTGGAGGTCTTCGAGACCGGGATCAAGGTCATCGACCTGATCTGCCCGTTCAAGAAGGGCGGCAAGATCGGGATCTTCGGCGGCGCCGGAGTCGGCAAGACCGTCATCATCCAGGAGCTGATCCGGAACGTCGCCCAGGAGCACGCCGGCGTCTCCGTGTTCGCCGGGGTGGGTGAGCGGTCGCGCGAGGGGAACGACCTGATCGCGGAGATGACGGAGTCGGGCGTCCTGGCCAAGACCGCCTTCGTCTTCGGCCAGATGAACGAGCCGCCCGGCGCCCGGCTCCGCGTCGGCCTGTCGGCGCTGACGATGGCCGAGTACTTCCGCGACGAGGAGGGCCTCGACGTCCTCCTCTTCATCGACAACATCTTCCGGTTCACCCAGGCCGGCTCGGAGGTCTCTGCCCTGCTGGGCCGGATGCCCTCGGCGGTCGGCTACCAGCCGAACCTGGCCACGGAGATGGCCGGCCTCCAGGAGCGGATCACGTCGACCAAGAAGGGATCGATCACGAGCCTCCAGGCGGTCTACGTGCCGGCCGACGACTACACGGATCCTGCCCCGGCCACCACGTTCGCCCACCTGGACTCCACCATCAGGCTGGAGCGCCGGATCACGGAGCTGGGCATCTACCCGGCCGTGGATCCGCTCACCTCCACCTCGCGCGTCCTGGACCCGAACGTCGTGGGCCAGGAACACTACGACGTGGCCCGCGAGGTCCAGCGCGTCCTCCAGCGCTTCCGCGACCTCCAGGACATCATCGCCATCCTCGGCATCGACGAGCTGTCCGAGGAGGACAAGGCGACCGTCGCGCGTGCGCGCCGGCTAGAGCGGTTCATGAGCCAGCCATTCTTCGTGGGCGAGGTCTTCACGGGCCGCCCGGGCGTCTATGTGCCGATCAAGGAGACCGTCACCTCGTTCAAGGACGTCCTGGAAGGCAAGGCCGACTCGCTCCCGGAACAGGCATTCTTCCTGGCCGGCACGCTCGACGATGTCCGCGCGAACGCGGCGAAGCTGGAGGCATAGAGAACCGGCCATGCCGTTCCGGCTGGAGATCGTCACCCCGGAGAAGCGCGCCTATGCGGACGACGTCGACTTCGTGACGCTGCCCGGAAGCGAAGGCGAGCTGGGCGTCCTGCCCCATCACGCCCCGCTCATCTCGATCCTGGGGGCCGGCGAGCTGCGGGTCCGCAAGGGCGGCGTGGAGGAGTCCTTTGCGATCATCGGCGGCTTCGTCCAGGTGCTCCCGGACAAGGTGGTGGTGATGGCGGAGACTGCGGACCTCGCGGCCGAGATCGACCTGGAGCGAGCGCGCGAGGCCCGTCTCGCCGCCGAGCGTGTCCTGGAGGCAGGGATCGTGGAACCCGTCGACCTGGCCCAGGCCCGGGCGGAGTTGCAGGCCGCGGTCGTCCGGATCCGGGTTGCCGAGCGCCGTCACCGGGAGGGGCCGCACCGGCGCGGGTAGCGCCGGAGGCGGCCCGGAGATGGCCATGGCGGACGCGCGCCCGTTCCACTGGGAGTACACCCCGGATCCAGTGGCCCATGAGGTCTTCCGGATCGAGGGAGGCCGTCCGCTGGTCGGCACCGTCCGGGTCAGCGGCGCGAAGAACGCCGCCCTCAAGCTGCTCGCCGCCTCGGTCCTGACCGGTGAGCGCTGCCGCTTTACGAACGTCCCGGAGATCGAGGACGTTCGCGTGATGGTCGCGACGCTGATGGACCTGGGCGTGGTGGTGGACCACCCCGCGCCGGGCGTCTACGAGGTGGCGTCCGGCGACGTGGACTGGCTGTTTGTCCCGCTGGAGGCGGCCGCGAAGATGCGGGCCAGCTTCATCCTCCTCGGGCCCCTCCTGTCGCGCTTCGGCCACGTGATCATGAGCAACCCGGGCGGCGACCGGATCGGTCGGCGGCCCGTCAACCTGCACGTGGACGCGATGCGCGCCCTTGGTGCCGAGATCGAGTACCGCAACGGCTACTACTTCGCCAAGGCGCCCGGACGGCTCCGCGGCGGAGAGGTCACGTTCCCGTTCGTGTCCGTGATGGGGACCGAGAACGCGATGCTGGCCGCCACGCTGGCCGATGGGCGGACCACGATCCGGCCCGCCGCCCAGGAGCCGGAGGTGGACGACCTGATCGCGTTCCTCCAGAAGATGGGCGCCGCGGTGGAGCGGGTCGCCCCGGACACGATCGTGGTGGACGGACGCCGGCGGCTCCGCGGAGCCGAGCACAACGTGATCCCGGATCGGATCGAGGCGGGGACGTTCGTCGTCGCGACCGCGGTCGCCGGCGGGCACGTGACGTTGCAGGGCGCGCCGTGTGAGCACCTCGGGGCGTTCCTGGAGACGCTCGCGGCGACGGGCGTGAACGTTGCCTGCGGCCGGGACACGATCGAGGTTCGCGGCATCCCGCCCGGCGAGGGCGCTTATCGGGCCTGCGACGTGGAGACCGGGCCATACCCGGGCCTCGCGACCGACCTCCAGTCGCCGGTCAGTGTTCTGCTCACCCGCGGCGACGGCACCAGTCGCGTCCACGAGACGATCTTCGAAGATCGCCTCGAGTGGCTCACCGAGCTGCGCAGGATGGGCGCGCGGGTGGAGATCGCCGACTCCCGGCATGCGGCGATCACCGGCCCGACGCGGCTGCACGGCGCCGAGGTCTCCATCTCCGACCTGCGGGCCGGCGCATCGCTGATCCTGGGTGCGCTGGCCGCGGACGGGACGTCCGTCATCCACGGCGCGCACCACGTCCAGCGCGGCTATGAGAACATCGACCGTAAGTTCCATGATCTCGGCGCCCAGATCGAGCGCCTCCCCGAACCGGTGAGCACCCCAACTCCATGAAGATCGGCATCGACCTCGGCACGGCCAACGTCATCGTCTACGTCAAGGGCAAGGGCATCGTCATCCAGGAGCCCTCCGTCGTCGCAGTCTCCGACGACAACCGCATCGTCGCGGTGGGCGAGGAGGCCCGCGAGATGATCGGCCGGACGCCCGGCAACATCTCCGCGATCCGGCCGATGAAGGACGGCGTGATCGCCGACTACGTCATCACGGAGGCCATGCTCCGATATTTCATCGGCCGCGCCCGGAAGGGCTCGTTCGCGCTGTCGCGGCCGGAGGTGATGATCAGCGTCCCGGCGGGCGTCACGTCGGTGGAGAAGCGGGCTGTCCGTGATGCTGCCCTGAAGGCCGGCGCCCGCGAGGCGTACCTGATCGAGGAGCCCCTGGCCGCGGCAATCGGGGCGAACGTGCCGATCAGCGGGCCGTCCGGGAACATGATCATCGATATCGGCGGTGGTACCAGCGAGATCGCGGTGATCGCGCTCGGCGGGATCGTCGTCAGCAACAGCCTCCGGGTGGGCGGCAACCGCTTCGACGAGGCGATCGCGTCCTACATCCGCAAGAAGTACAACCTGATGATCGGCGACCGGACCGCGGAGGAGGTCAAGATCGCGATCGGGACCGCCCTGCCGCTGGAGCGCGAGCTCCAGATGGAGGTTCGCGGGCGCGACCTGATCGC
>JADGQG010000030.1 GCA_017882025.1 Chloroflexota bacterium | reverse complement strand
CTCAAGGACCGCGAGCGCAGCCGGGTCGTGATCGACCGTCTCGGCCAGGCGGCGCGTCTCGGACGCGACGTCCTCCAGCTCGGCGGCCGCACCCGCCAGGCGCTCCACGAGGGGTCCGTAGCGTGCATCGAGCCGCGTGAGGGCAGTCGCCTCGGCGGCGGCGAGTGCCGCCTGCTCGCGCGCACCGGGAGCCGCATCCGACCCGCCTTCGTCGCCGCCGAGCAGTGCGGCCAGCGCTGCGGACCCGCGCGCGATGGCCTCGCCGTGACGCGACGCGTCGAGGCGGGCCCGGATCGCGGCCGCCTCGCCGGGGACCAGCCTGGCGCCCGCGATCTCCTCGGCCTCGTGCTCCAGGAGCGCGATCCGGCGCTCCAGCTCGAGCGGGTCGATCGCGAGCGCCACGAGCGCCGCCTGGTTCTCTCGCCAGGCCGCCACGGCGGCGGCGACCGCGGACCGCTCGGCGGCGTGGCCGCCGTAGCCATCCAGCAGCTCTCGCTGCCAGCGCTCGTCCAGCAGCCGGCCCTGGTCCCGCTGCCCGTGGATCTCCACGAGCGGCCCGGCCACGGACGCCAGTCGCCCGGCCGTGACCGTCTCATCGTCCACGCGCGCCACCGATCGGCCGTTCGCGCCCACCTCGCGGACGCAGACGAGCGGCTCCGGGAGCCGATCAAAGAGCGCCTCGACGCGCGCCGTGTCGGCGCCGTGGCGCACGAGCCCCGGGTCTGCCCGTGCGCCGAGCGCGAGGCCCAGGGCGTCGATGAGGAGGCTCTTCCCGGCGCCGGTCTCGCCGGTCAGCACGTTGAAGCCCGCCGCGAACGTGATCCGGACGCGCTCGATGAGCGCGAGGTCGGCGACAGCGAGCTCGAGGAGGCGCCCGGCGGCAAGCTCGGCGCCGCGCGGGTCGGCCATGGGTCAGGAGGGCAGCAACTGCGCCTTCTGGCGCAGGAGGTCCCAGAATGGGAGCGCGCCGTCCGGCTCGAGGAAGCGGACCGGGCGCTGGAGCGCCGCCACGGTCACCACGTCGCCGACGGAGAGCTGGACGTCTTCGCGGCCATCGATCGAGACGAGCGCCTCGTGGGCCTCCGCGACGCGGCAGCGAACCAGCTGGTTTGGGCTCACCACGACCGAGCGAATCGCCGACAGGTAGGCGGCGATCGGCGAGACGACCAGGTTCCGGCTCAGCGGATCGAGGATGGGGCCGCCGGCCGAGAACGAGTAGCCGGTGGAACCCGTCGGGCTGGCGACGACCAGCCCATCCGCGACGTACGTCGCGAGATGCGATGGCCCGATGTCCACCTCCAGCCGCACGACCCGCGCGAGCGAGCCGCGCGCGATCACGACATCGTTGAGCGCGACGAATGTGCGCTTGGGTGCCCCGCCGCCGGGCCCGTGGATCGCTCCCCGGAGCGCCATCCGCGGTTCAAGCCGGTAGGCGCCGGACATGATCTTCTCCAGGAGTGGCTCGAGCTCGTTGGCCTCGGCCTTGGAGAGGAAGCCGACCTTGCCGAGGTTGACGCCGACGAGCGGAACATCGACCTCCGTGACGGCACGGGCGGCGCGAAGGAAGGTCCCGTCGCCGCCGAGCACGACGAGCACCTGCGTGCCCGGGAGCGCGCGCACAAGACCGTCGTGGTCCGCGGATGCGATCGCCCACCCCTCGATGCCGCGCACGGCGCACCAGCCGGTTGCACGTGCGGAGAGCTCGACGGCGTCCTCCTTCGTCGGGTTGTAGGCGAAGCCGATCCGCCGGATCTCTGTCATGCGGCCGTGCACTCCGCGACGCGGGCTGCGAGATCCATGCGCGCGTCCGCGGGCGCCCTGTCGGGCGCCGCCGGATCCGGCACGCCCAGGTGCGCGAAGAACTCGCGGTTGCCGGCCGGTCCGAGGAGCGGCGAGCGCGCCACGTCGAGCGGGACCAGGCCGAGGCTCCGCGCGGTCGCGACCACTCGCTCGAGCACGGCACGATGGACGGCGGGATCACGCACCACCCCGCCCGGCACCTCCCCCCGGCCGGCCTCGAACTGTGGCTTCACGAGCGCGACGATCCGGCCGCCGGGCGTGAGGCAGCCCGCCACGGCCCCGAGCACCAGCCTGAGCGAGATGAACGAGACATCGATGACTGCCAGCGACGCCTGCTCGCCGAGCGTCGCAAGCTCCAGGTGGCGCGCGTTCACGCGGTCGTGGACGATCACCCGCGGGTCGCCGGCGAGCGACACCGCGAGCTGGCCGCGACCGACGTCGACCGCATGGACCCGCGCAGCGCCCCGCTTGAGCAGCACGTCCGTGAACCCACCCGTCGAGGCGCCCGCGTCCAGGCAGACCAGGCCGGCCGGGTTCACCCCGAACGCGTCGAGCGCCCCGGCGAGCTTCTCGCCGCCGCGCGAAACATATGGCAGGGGCGTCGCGACCTCGACCGCCATCGCGCCGTCGACGAGATCCCCGGGTTTGCGATCGAAGCGAGCCGCGTCACCCGCCCCGACGCGCACGCGGCCGGCGAGCAGGAGCGCCTGGGCCCGGCTCCGGGTCTCGACGAGGCCGCGCTCCACGAGCAGCTGGTCCAGCCGAACGCGCGTCGCACGACGCGGTCGTGGCGGGCGCGCCGCGCCAGGCGATGGGATCGAGCGTTCGGCGCGGCCGGAAGTCCTCACCCTGCGATCATGCCACGCAGCGCTGCACTCCGGCGCACCACGGGCGCCGAAATGCCGTCAGGCGGGTGCCGTCGCCGAGCGCGGCCTGGCGGGCTTCCCGCCCGGCGTGACGCGCAGCAGCGCGAGCGTCTCGCGAACCTGGGCGAGGATGCCCGGGCTGTCGAGGCGGATCAGCTGGCGCAGGTCGCTCACGGATCCGTGATCCACGAACCGGTCGCCGGGAATGCCGACGATCCTGAGGGCGATCTCCCGGTACGCCGGATCGGCCAGCCGCGCCTCCTCGAGCACCTCGAGGACTGCCGAGCCGAACCCGCCGATCGTGGTGCCCTCTTCAAGGGTGACCACGAGCCGCTTCCCGCGGGCCAGGTCCAGGATGAGCTGGCGGTCCATCGGCTTGAGGAAGCGGGCATTGATCACCCCGACCGACCATCCCTCGGCGGCGAGCGCATCGGCAACCTCGAGGCCGCGGGCGACGATCGGCCCGAAGCCGACCAGGAGGATGTCGCCACCCTCGCGGAGGACCTCGCCGCGCCCGACCGGCAGAATCTCCGGCGTCCGCTCGGGCACGCCGAACCCCTCGTCCCGTGGGTAGTGGAGCGCGAACGGGTGGTCCTGCGCCAGCGCGGTCCGGACCAGCGACCGGAGCTCCTGCTCGTCTTTCGGCGCGGCAATGACGAGGTTCGGGATCTGGCGGTGGGCCGGGTACGAGAACATCCCCTGGTGGCTGGTCCCATCCTCGCCGACGAGGCCGGCGCGGTCCACGCCGATCAGGACGGGCTGGTCGTTCTGGGCAACGTCGTGGACGATCTGGTCGAAGGCTCGCTGGAGGAACGTCGCGTAGATCGCGACGACGGGCCGGCCCCCGCCCAGCGCGATCCCCGTCGCGAGCGCGACCGCGTGCTGCTCCGCGATCCCGACATCGATGAACCGGTCCGGGAACTCGGCCTGGAACCGGTTGAGGCCGGTCCCGGTCGGCATGCCGGCCGTGATCGCCACGATCCGGCGATCCTCGCGCGCCGCGGCGATGATCTCCTGGGCGAAATGGTGGGTGTAGTTCGGTTGCTTCTGCTGCCCGGCCTGCCCGGACTGCTCGGCCGCGGGACGCACGGCGCCGCCGTTCAAGGCACTCGCCCCCGTGGCGACGGCCGAGATCTCGCCGGCCCCGAACGGGCTGGCCGGCCGGCCCCGGCGCGCCTCGTGAGAATCCGTCATGGGCGGGAGCGCGGCGCCGTGGAAGCCGACCTGGTCCTTCTCCGCCGGGTGGTAGCCCCGGCCCTTCTGGGTTCGGACGTGGACGAGGACCGGCGCATCGAGGGCCAGGGCGCTCCGGAACGTGTGCTCGAGGGTCCGCAGGTCGTGGCCGGGAACGACTCCGATGTACGTGATGCCGAGGTCCTCGAAGAGCTGGCCCGGCTGGGCGAAGCTGACGACCGACTTGCGGACGCGTTGGCTGAACTCCAGGGCGGTCGGCCCAAGCATCGGCACCCGCTCGACGAGCTGGTCGAAGCCCCGCTTTGACTGCTGCCATGCGGTGGAGAGCTTGATCTCCGAGAGGTACTTGGAGAGTGCCCCGACCGAGGGGCTGATCGACATCTCGTTGTCGTTGAGGACGATGAGGATTGGCGTGCGGCGTTGGCCGATGTCATTAAGGGCCTCCAGTGAGAGCCCGCTCATCAGCGCCGCGTCGCCGACGACCACCGCGATCCGCTCCATGCCATGGCGGACGTCGCGGGCGGTCGCGAGGCCCGCCGCGATCGAGAGACCAGTCCCGGCGTGCCCACCGTCGAAGACGTCGTGCACCGACTCGCTCCGGCGTGGGAAGCCCCCGATCCCGCCGAGCTGGCGGAGCGTCCCGAACCGCGCGTACCGGCCGGTCAGCAGCTTGTGCGGATAGGCCTGGTGGCCGGTGTCCCAGACGATCCGGTCGCGGGGCGACTCGAGGATCCGGTGCAGCGCCAGCGTGATCTCAACGACGCCGAGCGACGAGCCAAGATGGCCACCGGTGGTCGCGACGGTGGAGATGATCGCGCGCCGGATCTCCTCCGCCAGCTCCAGGAGCCGGGGTTCGCTGAGGCCGCGAAGGTCGCCCGGGCCCTGGAGAGTTGGCAGGATCGCCACGTGCTGGCTCCTTCGTACGGCGTGCTGGGTGCGCCTTCGGCGGTGGCCTTCCGTGGCGCTCCTCGCGGCGAGTGTCCACCCGGACCGCGCCCGGCCGGACGGCTGCGCGAGTCTACTCCGCGGCGCCGGGGACAGCGCCGGGCGGCATCTCCCCGGACTCGCCGTCCAGCCGGAGCTCGGCGACGGCGAGCGCTCCGCGCGCCCCCTCCACGAGGCGCCGGACCCGGAGCTCGGCGTCGGCGAGGAGCTGCTCACAGCGCTGCTCCAGTGCGACGCCGCGTTCGTAGCGGGCGATCGTCTGCTCCAGCGGCAGGCCACCCGCCTCGAGCTCCGCGACGGTCTGCTCCAGCTCCGCCAGGGCAGCGTCGAACGTCAGCGTGTCGAGCGCCGCGAGCGCCTCAGTCAACGGTGTCGCCTCCGTCCACGACTGGGTCGACGTCCCGCGCCGACCCGGATCCCGGCGCAGCTGGCGCGGCGTCCCCGGCGGCGGCCCGCCGATCGTCCCATGCACCCAGCTGTCGCGCCGCGAGCATACCAAGGGCGACCCCGGCCGCCCCGATGAGCCCGACCAGGGCGATGAAGATCACGAGATCACCCACTCGAGTCCGCCTCCGCCCGGGCGGCCAGCTCGCCGCGGGCAACGCGAAGCCGGAGCCGGGTCCCCGGCGGCGACTCGGCCGGATCGCGGACGATCGTCCCATCCTCGGCCCGACGGACGATCGCGTACCCCCGGGCAAGGGTCGCCTCCGGGCCGAGCGCGCCGAGCGCGGCAGACGCCGCCGCCAGCCGCCCACGTTCGCGGCGGAGCCGTCCGTCCGCGAGCGGCGCGAGATCTCGCCCAGCGCGCTCGGCCGCGCGGCGGTCGACGGCGATGCGGCCCAGGATGGCGGCCGTCGCCCTGTCCAGCAGGTATCCGGCCCGCTCGCGTGCCGCCGCAAGCCGCGTCGCGGGCCGCAGGCCCTCCAGGGCGCGACGTTCCGCCGCCACGCGCCGGAACGAGCCGGCCACCGCACGAGTCGCCGCCTCGTCGAGGCGCCACCGGCGTGCCCGGAGCGCCACCACGACGTCGAGCCGGTCGGGCGCCGCAAGCTCGGCGGCGGCGGACGGCGTGGGCGCCCGGAGGTCAGCCACGAAATCGGTCAGCGTGACGTCCGTCTCGTGACCGACGCCACTCACGACCGGGACTGGATGAGCGGCGATCGCCCGGACGACGCGCTCGTCGTTGAATGCGGCGAGGTCCTCCAGCGAGCCGCCGCCGCGGGCGACGATGACGAGTCCGGGGGCTTCGTCGGGCTGGCCAGCCTCGCGACAGCGGGCGTCGTACCGGGCGAGGCGTTCGAGGGCCGCCACGATGGTCTCGGCGGCCCCGTCTCCCTGGACCCGACAGGCGCTCACCACGACCTCGACGAGCGGCCAGCGCCGCGCCAGCACGCGCCGGATGTCGTGGATCGCCGCGCCCGAGAGGCTCGTGACGACCCCGATCGTCTTCGGGCGCGCCGGGAGCGGCCGTTTGCGCCTCGCCTCGAAGAGGCCCTCCGCCGCGAGGCGCGCCTTCGTCTGCTCGAAGCGGAGGGCGAGATCCCCGAATCCTGCCGGCTGGATCGCGGCGACGTAGCACTGGTACACGCCCTGCGCGTCGAAGACGTCGATCCGGCCGTGGACCACCACTCGCATCCCCGCCTGCGGCTCGAACGCGCTTCCCTGGCGATCCTCGCGAAAGAAGACGCAGGCAAGCTGGCTCTTCTGGTCGCGGAGCGTGAAGTAGGCGTGGCCGGCGGAGCTGATCGTCACCCGGCCAACCTCTCCCTCCACCCACAGATCACCGAGTCGCGGATCCTCGCGGAGCGCGTCGCGGACCGCGCGCGTGACCTCGGTGACGCCAAGGATCCGGGGCCCGAACGTGCCGGCCGGGCGACCCTGTCCAGACCGGATGGCCGGCCGCGTCCCGACATCGAGCGCGTCCCAGCTCGGGAGCGCCCAGCCGGGCGGCTCGTCGTCGCGCATGGGCGTGGGTCCGGGGTAGGGCTGCGCGCCGCGGCCGCTACAGGCGGGTCTGGTACTCGCCGGTGCGCGTATCGACCCTGATCGTGTCGCCCTCGGTCACGAAGAGCGGGACCGCCACGACCAGGCCGGACTCGGTCGTGGCGGGCTTGCGCGCGCCCGTCGCGGTGTCGCCCGCGAAGCCGGGGTCCGTCTCCACGACGACGAGGTCCACCGTGATCGGGAGCTCCACGCCGAGCGTCTCGCCGTCATAGCTGATCCGGTCGAGCGTCATGCCGTCCTTCATGTAGTTGACGGCGTCGTCGAGCTCGGACGCGTTCAGGTGGAACTGCTCGTAGGTCTCCATCTCCATGAAGTGGAAGTCGTCGCCGTCGCGATACATGAACTGGATGGGCCGCCGGTCCAGCTGCGCGCGCGGCCACTTCTCGCCGGCCTGGAAGGACTTCTCGACGATCGAGCCCTTCTTCACGTTCTTGAACTTGATCCGGACCTGGGCCGAGCCGCGGCCCATCTTGATGTGGTGATAGTCGAGGATCTGCCAGAGGTCGCCGTCGAGCTCGATGACGACGCCCTTGTGCAGCTCACCGGTGGAGATCATTGGGGGCTCCCTCGGGGGCCGGCGGGGGTGGGCGAACGCCGGCGAAGGTGGTCGTGCTGGTGCGACGGATCCTAGCAGACGGGGCGGTCGGGACCGACGGCCCCGTCACCCGACGACCAGCACCTCGCGCGGGAATCGGGTCAAGCGCTCCACCCGGCGCGCCGTGATATCGAAGAACACGAGGTCCTCGATCCGGACGCCCGTCCGGCCCTCGAGGTACACCCCGGGCTCCACGGAGAAGACGGTGGGGCTGGGCAGCGGCGCCTCCGACGCCACGCGCGAGAGCGACGGCGCCTCGTGCGTCGCGAGGCCGATCCCGTGCCCCGTGCCATGCCCGAAGTGCCCCCCGTGGCCGGCGGCTGAGATCACGTCACGGGCCGCTGCGTCCACCGCCCTGCCGTTCGGGGCGATCCCGGCCTCCAGGTACGCGATCGAGGCCGCCTGGGCACGCGCGACCAGCTCGTGGACCGCAAGGTCGCGAGGCCGCGGCTCGCCGACGAAGAGCGTGCGCGTCATGTCGCTCCGGTAGCCCGCCACCTGCGCCCCGAAGTCGAAGAGCAGGACCTGCCCGGCGCGGACCCGCCGCTCCCCCGGCGAGCCATGCGGCAGGGCCGCCTGCGGGCCCGCGAGCGCCGCCACGTCGAAGGCGAGCGCCTCGGCGCCGCCCTCGCGCATGAGCGTCTCCAGGCGCCACGCGAGCGCCGCCTCGGTGACGCCCGGCCGGATCTCCGGCAGGAGCGCCGCGAGCGCGCGGTCCGCGACGGCACAGGCGGCGGCGATCCGCTCGACCTCGGCGGGCTCCTTGACAGCGCGATCCTGGTCGACCCATGTGCCCGAGGGCACCAGCTCAACGCCGGGCGCGGCTGCGGCCAGCTCGCCCCAGAGCGCGTGGCTGATGTCGGCTGCGGGCACGGCCACCCGGCGCGCGCCGATGGCGGCGCACAGCTCGGCCCAGCGCGCGGGCAGGTCGTACGTGACGGCCTCGACGCGAGCATCCGGTGCCTCGCGCCGCGCCTGGAGCGTGTACCGGCTGTCCGCGAGCACAACCACGGCCTCACCGGAGACGAGGAACCGCCCGGAGTGGCCCGCCATCTTCTCCTCGCCGTCGCCGAGGTTCACGCCGGTCAGGTACCGGATCTCTTCGCGGCGGAGGCCGAAATATGCATCGACTCCGGCTTCGACGAGGCGGGCGCGGAGGCGCCCGAGGCGGGTGGGGCGGGCGGCCCGGTCGGCCTCTTCCCAGGCCCGTCGGCGGCGCGCGCTCGGCGGCGAGGCGAAGTCGGCCGGGACCGGGCGACGCATCGGCTCAGTTCCCGTACATCTGGATGTTCTTCTTGTGCTCGGCGTACGTCTTCGCGAAGACCGTCGTCCCATCCTTCTTCGCCAGGAAGTACAGGTATCCGCCATTCGTGTCCGGGTTGAGCGCGGCGTCGATCGAGACGACGGTTGGCGTACACACGGGCCCCGGCGGGAGGCCCTTCGAGGTGTACGTGTTGTAGCCCGCGAGGTCCGACGGGAGGTTCACCGGGAGCGTGCCCTGGAAGGGCGCCCAGAACGTGTAGCCGACCCACGTGGCCACCGCGACCTTGGCCAGCTGAAGCGTGTCATTGACGTAGAAGACCGTCGGGTCGGATCCCAGGAACCCGGCCGTCTCCGCGTGCGGGTTCAGCCGGTTCTGGAGGACGCCCGCGATCGTCGGCCGCTCCGAGTCAAGGCGGGCCTCGCGCTCCACGATCGAGGCCAGCGTCAGCACCTCGTACCAGGTCAGCCCGCGGGAGGCCGCGACCTTCATGCGGTCCGGCCCCACCTCCGCCAGGTAGTGGTCCAGCATCATCCGGACCAGCTCCTCGGGTGACGCATCGGGCAGAAGCCGGTAGTCGCCCGCCGCCAGGTAGCCCTCGAGGGAGGCTCCATTCGGGATCTGCAGCCAGGGGTAATCCCTGAGGAGTGCCGCCGGAGGCGTGCGCACGAGGTCCAGGAACGCCGTGGCAGACATGGTGAGCCGGTCGATCCCGTGGTCAGCTGGCTTCGCCTGGATGAGCGCGGCGATCTGCTCCAGGCGGAGCCCCGTCCGGATCGACAGGACCACGTGCGGGTCGGCCGGCGGTGTCAGGAGCGCGGTGACCAGCTGGTCCGGCGTCATCGTCTGCCGGGCCACGAAGCTCCCCGCCTGGTAGCTCGTGCTCACGTTCCGCTCCAGCGAGATGAGCACGAAGGCCCGGGGATCGCGGAGCACGCGCGCATCAACGAGGCGAGCGGCGATCGTCGCGGTGGTGTCGCCGGCCTCGACGACGAATGGGACGTCGGCCGGGTCGGACCCGGCCGGGTCCGTGAGGGCGGCGCCAAGGTCTTCGCGGACCATGTCCGCGACGAACCCGATCCCGAGCGTGCCCGGGTTCTCGCCTGCCACGCCGACCACCACGCCGCGGACGAGCGGGTGCCCGATCGTCACGAGCAGGGCGAGCACCAGCCCCGCAGCCACGATCAGGAAGAGCACGAACCGGAGCGTCGCGCGTCCACTCCCGCCCGCCCGCCGCTGTGCCAGCTCGGAGGCGGACAGCGTGCCGGAGCGGTGCCCGGACCCGCCCGTCGAGCGGGTGAATCCGGGCGCCGGGACGGCGTCGTCCATGCGGTGTGCCATGTACGGGCGTTCGGGCGCGGCACGGTGCTCATCTCGCGGATTCCCGCCGCGAATCGTCATTCGGTTTCCTCGTGGGGATCGGGACCAGTCCCTGCACGCGGGGGCGTCCCGTGCGCGTGGCCACCGGACTGCCCCGGAAGCCCCTCAAGGGTACCCGACTCCATCGACGCTCCCGGCGCGGGGGGTTCCGGCGGTGCGTCCGGGCTGATCCGCTCCCCGGGCGACCCGAGCTCGCGAGCGGCCAGCTCGTCCTCCAGGATCACGCGGGCTGCCTCGCGGTCGATCCGGGCGCGGTTCGCCGCCCGCCGGGCCGGTCCGGGCGGGCCGCCCGAGGGTCCGCGCTTCGCGGGTCCCACCCGGCCCTCTGCCACGTGGCTGGAGAGGCGTTCGTCACGCAACGTGATGGGCAGGCCAATGGCATCCGCGATCGCGACGGCCCATTCCCGCGCGGCGAGCGCCGCACGCCCTTCGCCGCCGGCCATGTCCAGGGGCAGGCCCACGACCAGCTCTCCGATCCCATTCGCGCCCGCCACCCGCCCGACCGCCTCCACGTCCGCGGCCAGCGAGCGGCCGCGGCTCAGCGTGGCGAGGGGGCGCGCCCGGAGCGCATTGGGCTCGGCAATCGCCAGGCCGATCCGCTTCGTGCCGAGGTCGACGCCGAGGAGTCGATTCACGGCGCCGTCGACGCCGACGGGGCCGGGGTTGGAGAGACGCCGGCCACGCCCTCGACGCGCAGGTCCAGCCGGGCGTCGAAGGTCGGGATGGTCGTCGCCCAGCTGGGCCAAAGTGTCACGGTCGCATCTCCGTAGGCGGCGAGGATCGCACGGGCCTGTGCCGGGGAGCGGCCCTTCAGCTGCGTCCGGAGCGCCGATTCGTCCACGCGGGGCGCACTCTCGGCGCGAGCCGTGACGCCGAAGCGGACCCGCTGCCCGTCGACGGTGCCGGGCCCGACCGTGACGACCGCGGAGCCGGCGATCATGTCGCGATCGGCCGGCACGGCAGCCGCCAGGCGGGCCTCGCCCAGTGCGAGGATCGGCGCCTGGTCGACCGTAACGATGGTCCCGGTGGCCGTCACGCCGAGGTCGAACTGGGCCACCTCCTGATCGACGAGCGTGGTCGGGTCGAGGGTGGGAGTGGCCGTGCCGCGCGTGGCGGTCTCCGGGAACGCGGTGCTGCCGGCCGGCAGCCCGGCCGGTGTCGCCGCACCCGCCACGAGCTGGGCGTCGAGCTGAGTGCCAAGGGCGGCCAGCGCGGCAGTGACGTCCTTCTGGATGACCTTCGGGAACTCGTTCCGGATCCCGCCGGCGGTCGCAGCCGGATTCGTCACCTTGATGACGACGCTGTTGTACTGCCCCGGGATCACCGTGATGGTCCCGGCCGCGACGTTGCCGGCCGGGCCCGTCTTCGCGGCGGTCACACTCACGGCCCGGTCCTGGCAGGTGAGCGTCGGCTTCGTGCCGCCGCCGACGATGGTGGCCACGGGGAGGAAGACGGCCTCGTCCGTTGCGAAGGCGACCCCGGCCGTGGTGCGTACGAGCGTCCCCCGCGGAATCGTGTAGGCCCGCGTCGGATCGCAGTTCCTCCAGCGCGCGCTGCCGACAGCGGCCGCCTCGTCCACCCGCTTGCCCGTGGACTTGAAAGTGCCGCTCGCCGCGAGCGGGATCTCCAGGCGTGTCGCCGGGACCACCGCGGCCGCGGCATCCGGAGCTGTCGCCGCCGGGTCCGCAGTGACGGCGAAATCGACCGGGGCCAGCGGCGCCGGGCGGATGGTCAGGACGATGGACGCGCTGGGCAAGAGGAGATATGCGGCCGCGCCACCCGCAACGCCCAGGAACACGAGGACGAGCAGCCCCACGAGCAGCGCGGTGCGGCGGCGGCGGCGCCGGGGCGTCGCGGCCTGCTCGCGCTCCGGGCCGAGCCCTGTCGACGGGCCCAGCCGGGCTGCAGTTGCGTGTGGCTCGGGCATCCCCCCGCGCCCGGCGTCGCGGATTACGTCGCGAACGGACGAGACCGAGTCCGCAGCCGAGCCGGAGGCACCGACTGCGACCCCGCCCGCGAGCGCGACATCGCGCGCCGCCAGCTCGTCCGGCGTGAGACGGCGCGCCTGCGCGACGGCCGGCCCGGCATCCAGCGCCGGCACGGGTGGCTGGACCGCAACCCCTGCGACCGGGACCGTCGCCGGGGCGGCGGCCTCCTCGCCGACGCCGGCCGGTTCCGCCAGCGACGACTCGTACTCCATCGTGGACGCGAAGACGGGCAGGCCGGCCGTCGCCGCCAGCGCCCGTGCGGACGCGTCCGGCGCCACGATCGACAGGCGACGGCTTCGCTGCTGCGCCTCCCGCGCCAGGAGCCGGAAGTTGATGCGGCTCGTCGCGATGCGCGACCCGGCAGGCAGGACCAGGACCACCACGAGGTCCTCGGTCCCGCGGATCCGGGCGGCCGCCGAGGTGATCTCATCGTCGATGTCGAGGTAGAAGATGGCCATCGGGGCGACGCTACAGCTTCATGGCGCGAAGGACCCGCCGGAGAGCGGCGTCGAGCGCATCCTGCTCCGCCTGGAGCTCGATTGCCTGGTATGCGAGCGCCAATGGCGTCACGTCCTGCTGGTCTACCAGGAGCTTCGTCGCGTCCGTGAGGGACTCCACCATCGCCGGCTGCATGACCACGACCTCCGGCGGCCGGCTGAACGGCAGGCGCTTCCAGAAGCGCGGATCCCGCAGGGCCGTCGCCGTCTCCGGCAGTCGCGCGCCGCCGCCGCAGAGGTAGATCCGTCCGGGAAGCAGGTCACCTCCAGCGAGCTCGTCGAGTACCAGCTCCACGCCGGCGGCCCAGACCGCGACGTCGTCGCCGACGATCTCCGCGATCGCGTCGCGCTCAGCGATCGCCAGCCCGCGGGCATAGTCCACCTTCAGCGACTCGGCGCGCGGGAACGGCAGGTCCAGCCGGTCGGCGATTGACTTCGTGAACGCCCGGCCGGCGAGCGCGAACATCCGGGTCCCTTCGATCCCCCCAGCGCGCACGAGCGCGACGTCCGTCGTTCCGCCCCCGATGTCGACGAACAGGGCTCCCGCCTGCTGGACCTGCTCGGACGCGAGCACGCGGGCGACGGCGTACGGCTCGGCCACGATCTCCAGCACCTCGAGGTCCAGCTGGGCAGCCACGCTCTCCAGCGCGCCGAGGTGGACGAGCGGGGCGAACGCGTTGAAGATCCCGATCTTCACGTGGCGGCCCTGGAACCCGACCGGGTTCGTCACGGGATACCCGTCGATGCTCGCAGACGTCACCGCCGCGTGGACGAGCCGCACGTCGACGTTGGGCAGACCCGTCTCCCAGGTGATTGCCCGCTCCGCCTCGATGAGCGCCGCGCGCTGGACCCCATCGATCAGCTTCTGCAGCTCGGCCTCCGTGATCGGGACGTCCGGCTTCCTGCGCTCCTGGCTGTGCGAGGTCGTGAAGCCCTTGACCAGCTCGCCGGCGATCCCGATCACCACCTGCGTGGGACGGAAGCCGGCCATCTCCTCGGCTTCCTGGAGCGCAACCGCGCAGTTGTCGACGACGGCGCCGATGTCCGCAACCGTCCCCGACTGCATGTGGGCGAGACCCTGGCGTTTCCGGCCGACGCCTCGGACGGTCCCGCGACCCTCGGCGTCGATCTCGAAGACGAGCGCCTTTGCGAACTCGGTCCCGACATCGAGCGCGGTGCAGGCAGCCAGCTGCGCGCCCCCGTCGCGCTGCCAGAACCGTCGCAGGAAGGCCATGGGCGCGGCCTAGCCGCCGCCGCCCGCGGCGAGCGTCGCGCCGATCGCCCCCAGCGCAGCCGGCAGGCCATCGCGCCGCGCGCCTCGGCCCTGGGCCATCTCCGGCCGCCCGCCACCCTTCCCGTCCAGGTGCGCCATGGCGGCACGCACGAGCTCGCCGGCCGCGACCCCGCGCGCGACGAGATCGTCCGAGACGCCCACGAAGAGCTGCGGCTCGTCCGCGTCGAGTCCCAGCGCAATCACGCCCGACGGCAGGAGCGCACGCGTCTCCTTCGCGGCCGCCTTGAGCTCGTCGATCGATGCCCACGGGCCGGCGTGCGCGACGAGGCGGATCCCGGGCGCGACCTCCCGCGCTGCGGCG
>JADGQG010000142.1 GCA_017882025.1 Chloroflexota bacterium | reverse complement strand
CGGGCGAGTACGACGACTGGTACCTGCGCCGCGGGCGCTATGCGCACGGGCCCGTCCAGGACCTGGCCTGGCAGATGGAGCTGGACACGGCCACGACCTGGATCGACGCGCGGCCGCTCGGCGGCGAGATCGTCGAGCTTGCCGCCGGGACCGGCTGGTGGTCGGCGCTCCTCGCCACCAAGGGAGAGCTGCATGCCTACGACGCGGCGTCCGCCCCGCTCGACCGTGCCCGGGACCGCCTGCTGGCGCATCGCCTCCGGGCGCACCTCCACGTGCGCGACGCCTGGGCCGCGCCGGACCGGGCCGTCGACGCGCTCTTCATCGGCTTCTGGCTCAGCCACGTGCCCCGTGCGCGGCTCGCGGAGTTCCTGGCGATCGCCCGTGCCTGGCTGCGCCCGGGCGGCACGCTCGTGCTGATCGACTCGCTCCGGGATCCGGCGTCGGGCACCCGCGACCGGGCCGAGCCGCCTGCGCCGGACCTCGCCCTCCGGCGCCTTGTCGACGGGCGCACGTTCACGATCCCGAAGGTGTTCTACGAGCCGGACGAGCTGGCCGCGGCGATGGGCGCGGCCAGCTTCGGGGACGTGACGCTCGCGACGACGGGGCGCTTCTTCCTCCTCGCTTCCGGGCGTGCCTGGCCGGCAGAGTAGACTCGCGGGCATGTCTCCGCTCGAAGGACGCACGCTCGCCACCGTCGGCACCGGCGTGATGGCCGAATCCATGATCGCGGGCCTCCTGCGCGGCCGGCTTGTAGAGCCCGCGAACGTCGTGGCCAGCCACCCGCGCGCCGAGCGCCGAGAGCAGCTTGCCGCCGCACACGGCATCCGCGTGACGGCCAGCAACGTGGACGCCGTGGACGGTGTGGACATCGTCGTGCTGGCGGTGAAGCCGCAGATGCTCGCCCGGGTCGGTCGCGAGATCGGGCCGCACCTCCGGCCGGGCCAGCTGGTCCTGAGCGTGATCGCCGGCGCGACCACCACCGCGCTCGCCGGGCTCCTGGGCCACCGCGAGCTCGTCCGCAGCATGCCGAACACCCCGGCGCAGCTGGGCCACGGGATGACCGTCTGGTACGCGACGCCCGAGACGACGCCCGAGCAGCGTGCCCAGGCGAAGGCGCTCCTTTCCTCTCTGGGCGTCGAGATCGAGGTGGACGACGAGAAGTTCGTTGCGATGGCCACCGCCGTCTCCGGCACGGGCCCGACGTACGTCTTCCTCGTGATGGAGGCGCTCGTGGATGCAGCCGTCCACCTGGGCTTCCCGCGGCACGTGGCCCACGACCTGGTCGTCGAGACGCTCGAGGGGAGCGCCTTCTTCGCGAAGGCGTCCGGGACGCACCCGGCAGTGCTCCGCAACATGGTTACGTCGCCCGGCGGCACCAGCGCCGCCGCGCTCCACGAGCTGGAGTCCGGGCGCCTGCGGACCGTCCTCTCCGAGGCCGTCTGGGCAGCGTACCGGCGCACCGTCGAGCTTGGCGAGCAGCTCGAGGCGTCGGTCGAGAAGCTGGACCACCCGTCCGGCAGATGACGCTCGACCTCCGCACCGCCCCGCTGGCCGACGTTCGCGCCCTGGATCTGCGCCGCGTCGACCGCGACCCCTGGGCCGACGAGGCGGCGATCTGGGCGCGCCTCGGGGCCGTCCTCGACCGGATCCCGGCGGCGGGCTGGGACCGTCCGGTGGCGCCGTCCGACGGCGGCGGGCAACCGTGGAGCGCGCTCGACCACGTGGGCCACCTGGCGGCCTGGGCCGACGAAGGGATCGCGGCCATCGTCCGGGTCCTCGACGGAGCGGCGTGACCCGCCGATGACGACTACGCGGGCGGGGACTTCGACGCGTTCAACGAGACCCAGCGTGCCACGTGGGCCGGGGAGGGTGTCGCCGAGGTCCGGACCCACCTCGACGAGTCCCACGCCCGCCTCGTCGCGCTTGCCCGGGACCTCCCGTTGGGCGTGATCCGGTCAGACGAGGCATGGAGCTGGGTCTTCCTGACCCTGCATGGTCACGCCCGCGATCACCTGGCGGTGCTCGAGCAGGCCGCCGCTCGGGCTGCGTCCGCGTGAGCGACCCGGTGCCCCTGCCGCCACGCGGCCTCCTCGCGATCTTCGCCCACCCGGACGACGAGTCGTTTGGCGTGGGCGGCGTCCTGGCGCTCGCAGCCGCTCGCGGCGTGCCGACGAACCTTGTCTGCGCGACGGACGGCGACCTGGGCGGCGAGGCGGGCGCCCGCGAGCTGGACCGGGACCTGCGGCACGGCGAGCTGCGGGAGGCGATGGCCGCCCTCGGTGTCCCGGAGCCAATCTTCCTGGGCTACCGCGACAGCGGGATGGAGAACTGGGCCCGCCCGGCCGATTGCTTTGCCACGGCGGACGCGGAGGAGGTGGTTGGGCGCCTGGAGTCGATCCTCGCCGAGCTCCGTCCCGCGGTCGTGCTGACCTTCGATCCGGGCGGGATCTACGGCCATCCCGACCACGTGACGATCTCCGCGCGGGCCACCGAGGCGTATCGGCGCGCCGCGCGCCGGCCCGGCGGTCCGCGGGTCCTCTACCACCAGGCGATCCCCCGGAGCGGCCTCGCGGAGATGGGCCGCCTCCAGGAGGCGTTCGCCGCGCTGCGCGGGGACGCGACTGCAGCCCCGCCGACGGAGGATGACCTCCTCCAGCAGCGGCGGTTCGTGGAGCTTGCCCGGCCCGACGAGGAGGTCACGACGATCGTCGATGTCCGGAGCGTTCTGGACCAGAAGCTCGCCGCGCTCGCCGCCCACGCGAGCCAGATGCGGGACGGCGGCTGGGCCGACGCGCCGCGCGAGATGGTCGAACGGTTCCTCGGCTGGGAGACGTTCGTGCGGGTGGACCCTCCGCCCCTGCAGGGAGAGCGGGAGACGGACCTCCGCGGCGTGGTATAACGCCGCCGATGCCTACCGGACGCCGTTTCGAGCCCTCCGACGATGACCTCCTCCCCAACGCCGGGACCGCGCTCGAAGCCGCGGCCGCGGACACTTCCGGGACCTCGGAGTCGGGGATCCTGCCGCCCGCCGACGTGTTGGCGACGGCCGCGACGGCGGACGGCCCGCCGCCCCGGCGCCGCGGCCGCCCGCCCGGCTCGAAGAACCGCCCGAAGCCGGCACCGGATGCGATCACGGCCGGCGCAACGCCCCAGGCTCTCGATGCGTCCGATGCCCCGCCGCCGGCCACCCTGCCGGTCGCCGCTGCTGGGAGGCGCCGGCGGTCGGTGGCTGCTCGCCGTCGCGATGCGGGGCCCGTCGTGGTGCCTCGCCGTGATCGGCTCACCGTCGAGCAGATCACGGCCTGCGACTCGCCGCGCGAGCCGCGCCTCTCGCCGGATGGCCGGCGCGTCGCGTACACCGCCGAAGCCGGCGGTGCCCGCCAGGTCTTCATCCTTGACCTGCGGAGCAGCGCGACCCGGCAGCTGACGGCCTCGGAGAAGGCCGTCTCGGACCCGCAATGGGCGCCCGACGGTGCGCACCTCGCCTACGTTCGCGACGATGCGGTCTGGCTGATCGGGGCCGACGGCAGCCGGCCCACGGTCGTGGCCGATCATCCCGCGGGAAGCCGTGCGCCGCGCTGGGCGCCCGATGGTCGGCAGATCGCGTTCATCTCGCGCCGCCGGGGCTGGAGCCAGGTCTGGGTGCAGGAAGCACCGCTGCCGCGCCGCGGCCGCCCGGCCGCCCGGCCAGTCGTCCCGGAGCCGCGCGCGATCACGCCCGCCGGCGTGGACATCGACGACCTCGCCTGGTCGCCCGACGGGACGCGGATGGCGCTCACTGCACAGCGCCGACCCGATCTCCGCACGAACCAGGTGACGATCCTTGAAGTCGCGTCGGGCGAGGAGCGCACCGTCGCCGGGGAGGCGGACTGGGCGACCGGGGCACGCTGGCTCCCCGACGGGAGTGGCCTGCTGGCCGTCACCGATGCGGACGGCTGGTTCCAGGTCGTGCGCGTCAAGGCCGACGGCACGGACCGGAGCGCCCTCACGGCCGGCTCGGTGGAGCACGGCGCCCCGGGAGGCGGTTTCGGGATCGCGCCGATCCCGTCACCCGACGGGATGCGCTTCGTCCACGTGATCATCCGCGAGGGGCTCCAGCAGCTCCACGTGGCCCAGATGGCAGGCACGGCCCCGGCGAAACGCAGGCCGGGCCGGCCGCCGAAGCATCCCGTCGCGGACCTCGCACCCGGCGTGGTGGCCCCAGTCCGGATCGACCCGTTCGACGGCGTCTGGCTGGCGGTCGCCTGGATGCCGGACGGGAGTGGGATTCTCGCGGTCGGGGAGTCCAGCCGCGAGCCGGAGGATCTCTGGATCCTGCCTGTTCCAGCTCCCGACGGGACGGTCGCGCGTCGCCCCCGGCGCCTCACCCAGAGCCGCCCGGCCGCCCTGCTTGTGAGCAGCTTCGCGGTGGCGGAGCATCGAACGATCAGGGCTCGCGATGGTCTGGCCATCCCCGTGACGCTGTGGCGGCCGCCGGGCGCAACCGGGCGGCGGGGCGGGCGCAGCGTTCCCACGATCATCCACGCTCACGGCGGCCCCACGTGGCAGGCCTTCCGGAATTGGATCCCGTTCCGCGAGCTCCTTGTCTCCGAGGGCTTCGCCTATCTCTCGGTGGACTTCCGGGGCTCCACCGGCTACGGCCGCGACTTCCGTCACGCGAACCGGGATGAGTGGGGCCACGCGGACGTCCACGACATCATCGATGCTGCGCACTGGGCCAGCACGCAGCCCTGGTCCAACGGCAAGCTCGGGATGTACGGCGGGTCGTACGGCGGCTACCTCACCCTCTGTGCGCTGGTGGAGGAGCCGTCGATGTGGGCGGCCGGCGTTGACCTCTTCGGCGACTCGGAGATCGCGGAGAGCTACCGCCATGGCGATCGGGCCGGCCGGATCGACCTGGAGCGGATGATGGGGACGCCGGACGATCCCTCGAAGACGGAGCTGTATCGACGCGGCTCGCCGCTCTATCGCGCCGAGCGAATCGAGGCGCCACTCCTGCTGCTCCACGGCCGGAAGGACCGCCGCGTCGTGCCGCTGATGACCGAGAAGATGGTCGAGGCGCTCGAGATCGAGGGCAAGTACCACGAGGTGCACTGG
>JADGQG010000141.1 GCA_017882025.1 Chloroflexota bacterium | reverse complement strand
GTCGTGCCGCCCGACGGCTACTGGCCGGCGATCGCCGACGTCTGCCGCCGCCACGGCGTGCTCCTGGTCGCCGACGAGGTGATGACCGGCTTCGGTCGCACCGGCCGCTGGTTCGGGGTCGACCACTGGGGCGTCCGGCCGGACTTGCTCGTGGCTGCCAAGGGCGCCACCTCCGGCTACTGGCCGTTCGGGTTCGTGGCCGCGGCGGGACCCATCTACGAGGCGATCGCGGCCGGCGGCTTCGTCCACGGCTTCACGTTCAGCCACTCGATCCCCGGTGCGGCCGTCGCCCGCGAGGTCCTGCGGATCCTGCGCGAAGAGGACCTGGTCGCGGCCTCCGCGGCCAAGGGCGAGCGACTGGTGGGGCTGCTGGCCGAGCGCCTTGCGGACCATCCGCACGTCGGCGAGATCCGGGGCCGCGGCCTCCTCGTGGGGCTGGAGATCGTCGCGGATCGCACGACCCGGGCGCCGTTCCCGCGCGCCGAGCGCCGCACCGAAGCGCTGGTCCGTGCTGCGCGCGAGCGGGGCGTGCTGGTCTACTCCGGCACCGGCAATGCCAACGGCGTGGACGGAGACCTGATCGTTCTGGGCCCGCCGTTCGTCGTCACCGATGACGAGCTCGTGCGGATCGCCGACGGCGTCACCGGAGCGGTGGAGGCAGCGACGGCCGTCGCGGCGGAGGGCTGACCCGGGGGCTGCCGCGCGCGACGCCCGGCCGCGCCGGTGCCACCCGGCACGCGGTTCAGCGGCCGGGCGCGATGCCCCGCCGCAGGACGGCGATCCCGATCACCACCACGAGTCCGGGCACCAGCAGGTCGCCGAGCGAGGGGAAGCCCGGGATGACGCTGCCGAGCGCGCCCCACCCGCCCCAGACCACGAAGAATCCACCCGCCCAGGCCTGCCAGCCGAAGCCACCGCCGCGCCGCATCCGCAGCCCGGCGAGCGCGAGCAGGCCCAACCCGGCACCCAGCGTGCCCCAGCCCCCGGTCTGCAGCCCGACGATCTCGGCCACGAACCTGAGCGCGCCGTAGCCTGCCAGGATGGCCCCGATGTTGAGCGCCCAGGCGCCGGCGCGACCGGTGGCGACCCACGCCAGCAGGACCCCGCCCGCGAGCGCGAACCCGAGCGAGCCGATGATCCGCACGGCCGGGACGAACTGCTCGAGCACGAGGTAGACCCCGATCGCGAGGAGCCCGACACCGATCCAGAGACCCATCCGGCCGGCTTCCGCCTGCCCGAGCGACCAGCCGACGGCGCGCGCGCCCACGCCGCGGGGCCTCGCGTTCCGTGGGCGTCGGGTCGGGCCGCCAGCAGGGCCCGTTGAGCGTCCCGTCGGGCCGCCAGCAGCGCCCGTCCGACCCTCACCCATCGGCCGGGGCCCGTCGATCACCTCGCCCTTGAGCGCGCGCAGGCGCCGCTCGAGGTCGTCGTCGGAAGGGTTGGGTCCGGTCACGGCGGCAGCCTACCGAAGCTCGCTGCCGGCGGAGGAGCCCTGGCGCTCCGTGGTGCCGGGGGTCGCCACGCCGGGGGGCCGCTGCGGGTCATCGTCCTCAGCGTGGGAAAAGCCCACCCGGTCCGCGACCCGGCCCAGCGGACCCGGCGCCCACCAGTTCCAGGGCCCCAAGAGCCGCATCACCGCGGGCACGAGCGTCACCCGGACGATGCTGGCGTCGATCGCGACCGCGATCGCCATGCCCACGCCGATCGACTTGATCGTCACCTCGTCGGCCAGCACGAACGCGGAGAAGACGCTGACCATGATGAGCGCCGCTCCCGTGATCACGCGCGCCGTGCGCACCACGCCCTCCACGACCGAGGCCGTGTTGTCACCCGTCCGGCGCCACGCCTCCTGGATCCGCGAGAGGAGCAGCACCTCGTAGTCCATCGACAGCCCGAAGATCACGCAGAACATGATGATCGGGATCCCGGCCACGGTGAAGCCGGGGGAATGGAAGGCCAGCAGGTTCGACAGGTTGCCGTCCTGGAAGATCCAGACGAGGGCGCCGAAGCTCGCGGTCGCGGACAGGAGCGTCATGAGGACGGCCTTGAGCGGAATCACGATCGACCCGAAGAGCAGGAAGAGGATGACCGCGGTGGCCAGCATCGTCCAGCCGACTGCGAACGGCAGGCGGTCGGCCTGGCCGGCCAGGAAGTCCGAGCCCAGCGCGGCGGTGCCGCCGAGCGACGTGCGGGTGATGGGCGCGTCGACGGGCAGGGCACGCACGCGGGGCACCAGCGAGGTCGCCTCCGGGCGCGAGGCCACGTACGGGCTGATCACGTTCAGGCGGACGGTGTTCCCCGAGACGTAGCTTGCCAGCAGGGCGCCGACGCCCGCCGGCCGCTGCGCCGCCGGCAACGCGAAGAGCATCTGCACCTGGGCCGGCGGGACCGCGAGGCCCGTGCTCGGGTCGGTGATCGTGAAGAAGCTCTCGATGCGCGAGACGCCGCCGAGCGCCCCGAGACGGTTCGCGTACGCCTGGAGCGCGGCGATCCCTGCCGGGCTCGTGGGCTCCGCCGAGAGGTCGGCGAGGATCACCATCGGCGTCGTCTCGCCCGGTGCGAAGTCCGCCTGCAGGGCCACGAACGTGTCGCGGCTCTCCAGGCCGACCGGCAGGACCTCTGACCCCGGAACGCCCTGCTCCAGTCTCAGGAACGGCGTACCGAGCACGAGGAGGAGCGCAAGGACGGGGAACAGGACTCGCCACGGATGGGCCATCACCCGCCGCGCCACGCGTCCCCAGCGGCTGGGATGGTCCGGGTCGGTCACCTCGAGGACCACCTCGGCCTCCGCGATCGGGCCCCGTTCGCCGCGCAGGCGGTGGCGCAGGCCGGCCAGGCTCAGCTGGTTCACCCGGTGCCCCAGCATGCCCAGGACCGCGGGCAGGAACGTCAGCGCGAAGAAGACCGAGCAGGCGACGACGAGCGCGCTCCCGAGCCCGATGGAGCGGATCGTCGCGAACGGGAAGACCATCAGTCCCGAGAGCCCGATGGCGACGGCGATCCCCGAGAAGAAGACCGCCTTGCCGCTGGTTGCGACCGCCCTGGCCACGGCGTCGCCGACTTCGCGCCCGCGGGCCAGCTCTTCGCGGAAGCGGCTGACCAGGAAGAGCGAGTAGTCGATCGCGAGGGCGAGGCCGAGCATCGAGGCAATGTTGAGGACGAAGATGCTCATCGACGTGACCTGGGCGACCCAGTAGACGAGCCCGAGCGAGGTCGGGATCGCGAGGCCGGCGACGAGGAGCGGCATCCCCGCCGCGATCGCGGATGTGAAGACGAGGAAGAGCACGATCGCCACGATCGGCAGGCTGACCAGCTCGGCGCGCAGGAGGTCCTCCTCGGCCTGCTTCGCGGTGTCGAGGGTGAACGGGGCGTAGCCGGAAACCGTGACGGCGTAGCCGGCAGGTGGGGCCAGCTTCGCGCGCAGGTCGCGGTAGAGCGGGACCGATTCCTCGTCCGTCACGGCCAGGTTGATCACGATATAGGCGGCGTCCCCCTTCGTGCTGATGAAGCGGCGGTCCCCGGTCTCCGCGTAGCCCAGCGTGCCGGTCACGTTCGGGTCGATGCGGAGGGCTGCGGTCGCGGTCGCGATCGCGCCCTGGAACGCGGCCGAGGTCGCGTCGGCGCCGGGCTGCGTGCGGGAGAAGAGCGCCACGAGGCTGCTCTTGCCACCGCCGAACTGGGCCGCCAGCCGGTCCCCGACTTGCGACGACTCGGAGAGGGGATCGAGCCAGCCACCGGAGCTGAGCTTGCCCGAGGCGCGGGTGGCGAACGGCAGCGCCACGACGGCCACGACGAGGGCGACGAGGGCCACGATCCGGCGATGCCGGTAGACGAACGCGCCCCAGCGCTGGAACATGGGCGGACCTCGAGGATGGATCGGGGGTGTACCTGTTGGGTCGCCACCGGGCGCGGGGCGGGCCGGCGGGAAGAGCCTGGCGCCCGGGTCAGGATACTCCGCCCGATATCGGATCGGCCGGCGCAGCCCTGTCGGCGCAGCGCCTGGCGCGCCCCCGCGGGCGCCGCCCCGATCCCGCTACCCCGCTACTTGTTGAGCAGGCGCGCGAGGAACTTCGCCGTCCGCGGATCCTGCGGGCTGTCGATCACCTGCTCCGGCGGCCCGACCTCCAGGAAGGCCCCCTCGTCGATGTAGTAGACGCGGTCGGCGGCCTCGCGCGCGAACTGCATCTCGTGAGTCACGACGATCATCGTCGCACCCTCGTGGGCCAGATCGGCCATGACGATGAGGACCTCGCCCACCAGCTCCGGGTCCAGCGCGGAGGTCGGCTCGTCGAAGAGGAGCACCTTCGGCTCCATTGTCAGGGCTCGCGCGATAGCGACGCGCTGCTTCTGGCCGCCCGAGAGGCGGGCCGGGTACTCGTCGCGCTTGTCGGAGAGGCCCACCTTGTCGAGGTACTTCTCCGCCGTCGCGACGGCCTGGTCACGCGGCACCCCCTTCACGCGTATCGGCGCCTCGATCAGGTTGTCGATCACCTTCATGTGCGGGAAGAGGTTGAACTCCTGGAAGACCATCTGGGCGCGCAGCCGGATCTGCCGGATCTGCTCGCGGTGCGTGCCGGACCGGGCGTGGAGAGGGTCAGCGTCCACTCGCACGCCATCGATCTCGACCGCCCCGCCGGTCGGTTCCTCCAGGAAGTTGGCACAGCGCAGGAGCGTGCTCTTGCCGGATCCCGAGCGCCCGATCAGGCAGATGGTCTCGCTTGGGTAGACCTCCATCGTGCAGCCGCGCAGGACGTAATTGGAGCCGAAGTACTTCTCGATCTCGAGAAGGCGCACGACCGGCCCCGCGTTCTGCGGGGTCAGCGCGCCGGGCGCGGCAAACGGATCCCTGACGTCGTGCGCCATCGGGGCGTGGCTGGAGCCGGACATCGTGGCCTCCTCAGATCCGCCGGTCGCTCTCGGCCATCCGCTTCTCCAGGCGGTCCTGGAAGAGCGACAGCACGATCGTCAGGGCCCAGTAGACGCCCGCGGCGAGCAGCAGCGTCTCGAGCGTCCGGAAGTTCGACTGCCCGACGCGCTGGGCGCGCCACAGGAGCTCGGGGACGGCGATGATCGAGACGAGGGCCGAGTCCTTGATCATCGAGATGAACTCGTTGCCGATCGC
>JADGQG010000029.1 GCA_017882025.1 Chloroflexota bacterium | reverse complement strand
TGGTCGACCGTTCCTTCTCGAACAGACCGTGCGTCTGTGTTTGGTTCGGGAAGAGAAAAGGGTCACCATGACCGCAGGAACAGTCAAGAAGGTCGTCTCCGACCGCGGCTTCGGCTTCATCACCGCCGAGGATGGCAAGGAGTACTTCTTCCACCGCAACGAGCTCACGCCCCCGCTGGACTTCGACCGGCTTGCCGGCGGCGAGCGCGTCGAGTTCGAGATCCAGGCGAGCCCGAAGGGGCCGCGCGCCGCTCAGGTGCGCTCCGCCTGACCCCGCTGAGACGTCGCATCTCGCGACGACTTCGCACGAAGGCCCCGGTTCGCCGGGGCCTTTCGATTCTCCCGGCCGCGGTGCCAGGTTCCCGTGCGGCCGCGTCAGGCCCCCTCCCGGCCGCGTCACGTTCCGCCCAGGAACCCCTCCAGCTCGGCCCGCGTCGGCATCCCGCCCCGGGCCCCCGGACGCGTCGTGGAGAACGCCGCGGCCGCGACAGCCCGACGCACGGCATCGGCCAGGTCCAGCCCATCGGCCAGCCCCGCGGCCAGCGCGCCGTTGAACGTATCGCCGGCACCGGTCGTGTCAACCGGATGGATGGCGGGCGCCGGGACCACGACGGCCGCGCCTCCCGTTTGCACGATGAGCGCCCCGGCCGCGCCCAGCGTGACGACGACGGCGGGCATGCGAGCGGGAGCGCCACGATCGGTGACGCGCGGGCCGGCCGAAGCGCCGCTCGCGAGAAGATGCCGGGCGGCGGACTCCGGATCGTCGTCGGCTGTCCCGCCGCCAACCAGGAGTGCAAGCTCCGTCTCGTTCGGTGTCAGGACGTCGGCGAGCGAAAGCGTCTCCGCGCCCAGGTCATCGGCCGGCGCCGGGTTCAGGATCGTGATCGCACCGGCTTTCCGGCCGATCTCGAGGGCCGCGCGCACGCCGTCCGGTGGAATCTCCCGGCAGGCGAGCACCACGTCGCGCGATCCGGGCGCGAGCCGGCCCAGGGCCGCCGTCACGTGCGGTGCGTGCACCTCGCCGTTCGCACCGGGGGCCACCGCGATCAGGTTCTCGGCGCGCGGATCCACCACGATCAGGGCCACGCCCGTCGGGCGACCCGTCTCGACGAGGCCGGCGATGTCGATGCCTTCGGCGGCGAGCGCCGAACGGGCCTCGCTCCCCAGGTCGTCCGCGCCGACGGCCCCGACGAACGCCACCGTGGCCCCCAGCCGTGCCGCGGCCGTCGCCTGGTTCCCGCCCTTGCCGCCCTGGTAGCGGGCCACGTCGCCGCCGGTCACGGTCTGGCCCGGCACAGGCAACCGCGGGGCCGCAACCACGAGATCGACGTTGACGGATCCAACCACGAGCACGCGTCCGCCTGCCATGCGTCGATTGTCGCGGATCACGGGTGGCGTGCGCCCGGTCGGGCCGGAGTTCCCTGGGCTCCCCAGGCCCCGGGCTCCCCCGACCGGAGTAGCATCGAGGGCAGGAGGTGCCCCATGGGTCGGCTGTTGCGCGGCGTGATGCGCGTCTTTGCGCTCTTCGTCGTCGCCTCGACGCTCTTCGGGACGGTGTCGGCGGTGGTCGCGGCATTCGCGAAACGCCGCCTCGAGACCACGGAGGACCCCGCCTCGAACGAGCCGACCGCCGCCTCCGTCTTCGCCGGCGACCGGTTCGTGAGCCTCGCGCCCGCGCTGCGCCGCGGCCGGGTGATCACGTGGTTTGCCGGCCACGACGTGGACCTGCGCGGCGCGACGCTCGATCCGTCGGGCGCGACGCTGGACCTCCGGACGATGTACGGCGGCACGCAGATCGCGGTGCCGGATGGCTGGCGGGTCCGGTCGCGCGTGATCTCGATCTTCGGCGGGACGGACGTCGGCGTCCACGACGCGGATCTCCCCGCCGACGCGCCGGTCCTCGAGCTGCGGGGCTTCACGCTCTTCGGCGGCGCCCGGGTGACCACCAGCCCGGTTGCGTCGTGGAGCGGCGCCGACCACGAGGGGGAGGCGCTGCCGCCGGCGGTCGACGAGCCTCCGTTGGCGGACCCGGACGCGCCGTCCGCCGACCGGGTCGCGCCGTAGACTGCCCGGGTGACCACCGTCCTCTTCATCCGGCACGGCCTGACGGCCCTCACCGGCCCGGTCCTCGCGGGCTGGACGCCGGGCATCCACCTGAACGAGCGCGGCCGCGCCCAGGCCACGTCGCTCGGCGAGCGACTGCGCGGGATCCCGCTGACGGCCGTCGTGACCTCTCCCCTGGAGCGTTGCCGCGAGACCGCCGATGGCCTCCTCGCCGGCCGCACGCCCGCTCCCGCGCTCCACGTGGACGAGCGCCTGGGCGAGGTCCGCTACGGAAGCTGGACAGGCCGGGAGCTCAAGGAACTCCGCAAGGAGCCGCTCTGGCGCGTCGTGCAGGGCCACCCGTCGGCCGCGATCTTCCCAGACGGCGAAGGGCTGGCCGCGATGGCCGCCCGCGCGACGGAGGCCGTCCGCGACTGGAACGCACGGCTCGGGCCGGACGCGACGTACGCCGTGGTGAGCCACGGTGACGTCATCAAGGCGCTCATCGCGGACGCGCTGGGGCTCCATCTCGATGGCTTCCAGCGGATCGTCGTGGATCCCGGCTCCCTGACGGTCATCCGATACGCGGAGCTGCGCCCGTTCGTGATCCGCGTCAACGATACCGGCGGGGGCGTGGACGCCCTCATCCCGAAACCGCCCGCGCGGCGCCGCCGCGGCCCCCGGGCGCACGGGCAGGACCCTGAATCGGATGCCCCCGTGGGTGGCGGCGCCGGCGGCTGACCGGCCGGCGGCTGGTCCGGCTTGCGGCTGACGGGCCGGCGGCTAGAAGGCCCGCAGGCGAACCGGCCGCGACCGCGGTAGAGTCGCCGTCACACCCCACCCACCCGGAGAGCCCAGTGCCGCGTCGTATCTTCGATTTCGGAATCCCGGACCGGTTCGTGGCCGGCACCGTCGGCCAACCAGGCCACCGCACGTTCTTCCTGCAGGCCCGCAAGGGGAGCGCGCTCGTCTCGGTCGTCGTCGAGAAGGTCCAGGTGCAGGTGCTGGCCGAGCGCCTTGCGCTCCTCCTCGCGGAGGTCGCCCGCCGCGGCGCGCAGGTCCCGGAGGCGCTCGCGCCATCCGACGACGACACCGCGCCCCTCGGAGAGCCACTCGCAGAGGCGTTCCGCGTCGGGACGATGACGCTCGGCTGGGACCCGCAGCGCGAGCAGGTAGTCGTGGAGGCTCGCGCGCAGCAGGAAGCCGAGGACGACGAGGACGAAGAAGTCGAAGCGGAAGCCGAGGACGACGAGGACGAGGACGAGGACGCGCCGCCGACACTCGAGTTCGACGACAGCGATCCTGACGGCCCGGACCTGGTGCGCGTCCGGCTGACGCCGCTCGCGGCCCGGGCGTTCGTGGAACGCTCGTTGCGCACGGTGGCCGCAGGACGGCCGCCGTGTCCTTTCTGCGGCCTGCCGCTGGATCCGACCGGCCACATCTGCCCGCGCAAGAACGGCTACGTGCACTGAGCAGCCCCAGCGCGGACGAGCCGGACGAGGAAGCCGGGCTCGCGGCCGAAGCCGAGACGCCTGAGCCCGACGACGAGCCCGAGCCCGAGCCCGACGACGGGACCGAGCCCGAGCTCCCACCGGCGGTCGACCTCCCGCCCGCCCTCGCGCTCCCCTTCCTGCGCGGCGGAGACCTGGAGATCGTGGGCCGCCTGGTCCAGGCGTCGAACACGACCCTGCTGGTCACGGTCACCGGCGAGGTCCCGGGCCGCGGGGCGATCACAGCCGGGGCCGTGTACAAGCCGATCCGCGGCGAGCGGCCGCTCTGGGACTTCCCAGAGGCCACGCTCGCGCACCGCGAGGTCGCGGCGCACGCCGTCTCGGAGGTCACGGGCTGGCAGATCGTGCCGCCCACGGTCTTTCGCGCGGACGGCCCGCTCGGCCCCGGGATGCTCCAGCTCTGGGTCGCCACCCGCGACGACGTGGACATCCTGGCCCTCCTCCAGTCCGGCGACCCGCGCCTGCGGCGGATCGCGCTGTTCGACGCCGTGGTCAACAACGCCGATCGCAAGGGCGGCCACCTGCTCGTGCGCGCCGATGGCCTGATCCAGGGCGTCGACCACGGGGTCACGTTCAACGTGGATCCGAAGCTCCGCACGGTGCTGTGGGGCTGGCGGGGCACGCTGATCGCCCCGCGGGAGCTGCAGGTCCTGGCCGCGTTGCGGCCGAAGCTCGCGGTCGGCGGGCCTCTTTCGGCATCGCTCGCCGAGCACCTGGACGCCGCCGAGATCGACCAGGCGCGGGCCCGCCTCGACGAGCTCCTTGCCTCCCGGAAGTTCCCCCATCCGCACCCGGACTGGCCGGCCGTGCCCTGGCCCTGGTATTGAGTGCGGTCCGCCGCGGTAGCATGGTCGTCGGAACGGTCCCACGGTCAGGCCTTGACCACCGTCCTCCGAGAGGGTCGGAGCGCCGGCGGGGCGACGCTGGGACGCCACGACGAGGCCTGACGAGATGAGCTTCGCGGATCGGCGCGCGCTGCCAACGACCCCCGATGTCGGTACGCCACGCGGCGGGCCCGGCCCGGCGAGCGACGACCCCGGCTGGCTCGTGACGTTCACCGGATCCGCGCCGGAGCACGAGCCGTCCCGGGCGGCGCAGACGGCGCTCGCCGACGGTGTCATCGGGACGGCAGGCAGTGCGCCGCTCCGGCTGCCCGGCTCCCGGTGCGAGGTCATTGTCGGCAACGTGTACCTGGGGACCGGCGCCGCGACCGACCTGTTGCGCGCGCCGACCTGGACGCTCCTCGAGGGCGAGCCGGCGACCGATCCCGCGCTGGTCCGGGTCCTGGACCTGCGCTCGGGCACCCTCCACCAGGAAATCCAGACGGCCGCCGGGCCACTCCAGGTGACCGCGTTCTCGTCGCTTGCCCGTCCCGGCGTCGTGGGTCTTCGCGCGTGGGGCCCGGGCGCTCGGCCTCGGAAGCCCGGGCCGCTCGACGTGCAGACCGTGTTCGAGCCACCGTCCCCGCCCGCCCAGCCTGTCGACGTCGACGACGGCCTGCGCGTCCTCCGCGGCGCGGCGCGGCCCGGCGGCGTGGCGATCGCGGCGCAGGACACGCCCTGGGTCGGCTCGGACGGGATGCCCGGGCTGGATCGTCTGGGCGTGTACGTCGCCAGCCCCAGGCGGCTGCCCGCCGCGTCGACCGCGGCGCGACGGCTTCGCGACGCGCAGCGGCTGGGCCTGGACACCCTCCTGGACCGGCATCGGGCCGCCTGGGCGCGCCGCTGGGACGAGGCCGACATCCAGCTGGCGGCCGACCCGGAGCTTCAACGCGCCGTGCGCTTCTCCCTGTACCACCTCATCGGCTTCGCCCCGGACCGCGGCGAGGCGGCGGTCGGGGCACGCGGCCTCACCGGGCCTGCGTACCGAGGGCACGTGTTCTGGGACGCCGACGTGTTCGTGCTGCCGTTCTTCGCCGCGACCCATCCGCGGGCAGCGCGCGCGATGCTGGAGTACCGGGTCCGGCGCCTGCCCGCCGCCCTCGAAAACGCGACCGCCGAGGGCCAATCGGGGGCCTGGTTCCCGTGGGAGTCCGCCCGCGATGGACACGACGTCACGCCCCGCTGGGTGACGGGGCCGGACGGCAGGCCGATCAGGATCTGGGCCGGCGACCGCCAGCTCCACATCGTGGCGGACGTGGCGTGGGCCGCCTCCACCTACACCGCCTGGACCGGCGACGCCGCGTTTGCCGAGGGACCGGGGCGCCGGATCTTCGTGGAGACCGCGCGGTTCTGGGCCTCCCGGATCGAGCTCGACGAGGGCGGACGCGGTCACCTGCGGGGCGTCGTCGGGCCCGACGAGTACCACGAGCTCATCGACGACAACGCCTACACGAATGTCATGGCCCGCTGGAACCTGCGCCACGCGGCGCGCGCGGCGGTCGGCGATCCTTCGGTCACGCGGGCGGAACGGGCGTGCTGGGAAGCCCTCGCGGCCGGGCTGGTCGACGGCTACGACCCGGCGACCGGACGCCACGAGCAGTTCGCGGGCTTCTCCGACCTCGAGCCCGTGATGGTGCGCGACCTCCTCACCCGTCCGGTCGCGGCGGACACCGTCCTGGGCCGGGAGCGGGTGGAGGCGAGCCAGGTCCTGAAGCAGGCGGACGTGCTGATGCTCCATCTCCTCGTCCCCGAGGAGGTCGCAGCGGGCTCGCTTGTTCCCGACCTGGACTACTACGAGCCGCGGACGGCCCACGGCAGCTCACTCTCTCCGGGCGTCCACGCGGCCCTGCTCGCCCGAGCCGGCCGGCTCGACGATGCGGTAGCGGCACTGGCCATGACTGCCCGCCTCGACCTCGACGAGTCCCTCGTATCGGCGGCCCACGGTATGCACTCGGCGACGATGGGCGGCCTGTGGCAGGCGCTCGTCGTGGGGTTCGGTGGAATCCGGCCGTCGGGCGACGCCCTCCTCATCGATCCCCGAATGCCCGGCGCCTGGGGTGAGGTTCGCATCCCGGTCCGCTTCCGTGGGGGCCGCGTCCGCGTCCGGGTGGAAGAGGATCGCCTGGATGTCCGTGCGCGCCCCCCGGCGCTGATCGCGGTCGGCGCAGGCGCCCCGGAGATGATCGGCCCTCGCGGCCGGCGATTCCGCTGCAGGGAGGGTCGCTGGGAGCCGGCGTGATGCCCGCCTTTCCTTCGAGTTTCCGGCTTGACGCCTGCCGCGGACACGAGATAATGCGCGTCACTAACGCGAGTTAGTCGCACTGAATGCGCGGTGCACGGATTGCCAGTCGTGGGACCGCCCCTACGGCCCGCGCCATGCAGGAAAGACCCTGCAGGAGGAGAGACGGCAGATGCGACGTCAACTTCTAGCCGCGCTTGCGGCACTCACGATCGTCGTGACGGCCTGCGGAGGCAGCGCCACCTCCAGCCCGTCCCAGGCGGCCCCCAGCGCGGCAGCGTCCGCCGCCTCGGCGTCCGCCTCCGCCGCCGCGCCCGCCTCCGCGGCGGCGTCCGCCAGCCCCGCGGGCTTTGATGCCAACGCCATCAGCGGGCCGGTCGTCCTGTCCGGCTGGCAGTCGTCGCCGGCCGAGGGGAACGCGCTGACCCAGGCGCTCCTGAGCTTCCAGGCCACCTACCCGAACGTGAAGGTCGACTACCAGCCGGTGGCCGGCGACTACCCGACGGTCATGGCCCCGAAGTTCGCCTCCCACGATGTGCCGGACCTCTTCTACGTCAACGCGGACTATGCGCAGGAGTGGATCGCCGGGGGGTTCCTCGCCCCGCTCGACGACTACATCGCCAAGTCTGCATTCGACACGAGCCAGTTCTTCCCCGGGTATGCCTCCATCTTCAAGGGCGCCGACGGCAAGACATACGGTTTCCCCAAGGATGGCAACACCATCGCGATGGCCTACAACACGGCCCTCGTCACGAGCGCGCCCAAAACGCTGGACGCGCTCGTCACCCTCGCTCAGAGCCTCAAGGGCAAGAGCGGGCTCAAGGCGCCGATCTGCCTGAACCCCGGCCTTGACCGCGGCCTCGCCTTCCTCTACGCCCAGGGCGGCTCGCTCCTGACAGCTGACGGCAAGGCCTCGGCCATCGATACCGCCCCATCCAAGGCGGCGATCCAGTGGTACATGGACCTCTTCAAGAGCGGTCTTGGCATGACGGCCAGCGACATGGGTGCCGGCTGGTGCGGCGACGCGCTCGGCAAGAAGTCCGCCGCGATCATCTTCGAGGGCGGCTGGCTCGACCCGTCGATGACGTCCACCTACCCGGACGTCAAGTACGCCTGGGCGCAGCTCCCGACCGGCTCCTCGGGGAGCCCGGTCACGATCTCGTTCACGGTCAGCTACTCGATCGGCGCCGACTCCAAGAACAAGGACCAGGCGTGGGTGCTCCTCCAGTACCTCACCGGCAAGGACGGGATGACCAAGTGGACGCAGGGCGGAGTCGCCCTGCCCGCCCGCAAGGACGTCCCGACGCCGGCCGGTAAGGACGTGCTCGCCGCGTCGAGCGCGTTCGCCAAGCCCGGCTCCGGGTTCATGGTCGGCTGGCCCGCCGTTCAGAAGGCCTTCCAGGATGCGTTCACCGCGCAGATCCAGGGCAAGACCTTCAACGCCGATCCGGTCATCACCGCCACCAAGGCCGCGATCGACAAGGCACTCGCCGGCGGGTGAGCCGGTAGCATGATTCAGCGCCGGGACGGATCGTTCGTCCCCGGCGCTGACCGCCCCACCAACCACCGGGCAGGGAGGCAGGCATGACGGCCGCGAGTCTGGCCCGGAGACCGCGCGCGCCGAACAAGGGCCGCGCGGAGGCACTCGCCGGCTACCTGTTCATCGCCGTGCCGATGGCCCTGTTCCTGGTCCTCAACGTGGGCTCGATCGTCTACGCGCTGTTCATCAGCGTCTGGAAGTGGAACCTGCGGAGTGGGCCGGTGGAATTCACCGGTCTTCGCAACTACGGCACGGCGCTCAGCGACCCCATCTTCCAGACGGCGATCAGGAACACGCTGTACTACGCAGTCGTATGGGTCCCGCTGACGATGGCCCTGGGGCTCTTCCTGGCGGTGATCGTCAACCAGAAGATCCACGGCCAGACCTTCTTCCGGGCGGCCTTCTACTTCCCGGCGATCGCGAGCTCCGCTGCGATCACCACGCTCTGGATCTTCATCATGGCCCCCGACGGGATCTTCAACCAGGTGCGGGGCATGGTCGGCCTGAATCCACTGTTCTCGCTGCTCGGCTTTACCGCCAACCAGAACTGGATCGGCGACCAGGGCACGGCGATGAACACGATCATCCTGCTCAACGCCTGGACGACGTCCGGCACGTTCATGCTGTTCTACCTCGCCTCGCTCCAGTCGATCAGCCACGAGGTGTACGAGGCCGCGGCGATCGATGGCGCCGGCGCCTGGCAGACGTTCCGGAGGATCACGTTCCCGCTCCTCAAGCCCGGCCACTACTTCGTGGCCACGGTGGCCGTGATCGGGGCGCTCCAGCTGTTCGACCAGGCGCTCATCGGGGGCGGCGTGGACGGCGCTCCAAACAACGCCCTCATGACGATGGTCCTCTACCTCTATAACGCCGCCTTCAAACAGTTCAACTTCAGCTACGCAGCCGCGATCGGGATCATCCTGTTCGTGGTGATCTTCACGGCGACGCTCGTCCAGCGCCGCCTGTTCGGCCAGGCGCCGGCGTGGTGAAGAGACGGCGATGACATCTCCCGCGCGACCGATCCGTGCCGACACCCCGGTCGCGATCGCCCCGGTGGGCGACCGGTCCTGGGCCTGGCGCCGGCGACTCGCCTATACCCTCCTGATCGCCTACGCGATCCTGATGTTCGTGCCGTTCGCCTGGTCGATCATCACCTCGTTCAAGACACTCCCCGATTCCGTGCGGCTGACGATCCTGCCCGACCCGTTCACGCTCCAGGGCTGGGACTTCGCCATCACCAAGCTCACGCCGCCGCTGCCCGTTCTCTTCTTCAACAGCGCCCTCATCGCGGGCGTCGTGACCGTCACCAACCTGGTCCTGGGAAGCCTGGCCGGCTACGCCTTTGCCCGCCTGCGCTTCCCGGGCCGCGAGGTTCTCTTCCTGATCGTGCTCGCCACGCTCATGATCCCGGACCAGCTGCGCCTGGTGCCGGTCTACCTGATCTTCAATGGCATCGGGCTCACCAAGGGCGTCGGCCAGTACCTCGGGGTGATCCTTGTCGTCGCGATCAGCGGAACCAGCATCTTCCTCATCCGCCAGTACTTCCTGACGATCCCCCGGGAGCTGGAGGAGGCGGCCCGGATCGACGGGGCGGGCTTCTTCACGACTTTCCTTCGGGTCATGCTGCCGCTAGCCGGACCAGCGCTCGGCGCGGTGGCGATCCTGACCTTCCAGGGCACGTGGAACGGCTTCTTCTGGCCGCTCATCCTGCTCCAGGACCAGGGCCACTACACGCTCCCGATCGGGCTGCTCTTCTTCAGGACCGCGGGCGGCTTCGCCACCATCTACCCGCCGCTCATGGCCACGGTGGTGATGGCCACCCTGCCGATCGTGGTCCTCTACGTCTTCTTCCAGCGCTACTTCGTCGAGGGGATCGCCGCCACCGGAGTGAAGGGCTAGCGGTGGCCGAGCAGCCAGCGAGAGCGCCGGCGGCACCGCGACTCGGCGGCGCGCTGCGGGGCGCCGCGATCGACTTCTACTTCAACTCGTGGCGCCTGGTGCCGGCGAACCTGGCCTGGTCGGCGGGACTCGTGGCGATCCTCGCCCTTGCCGCCACCGTCTCTTTGCTCGCGCTGCTCCTGGTCCCGCTGCTCGCCCTGCCCACGGTCGGGATCTACCGGCTGGCCGCCCTCATCGTGCGCGGCGAGCCGGCGGCGCTGTCCGACGCGTTCGCGGCCTGGCGGCGCTTCGGCGCGCCGGCACTGGCCCTGGCGATCGTGCTCCTCGCGGCCGGCGTGATGTTCGGGTTCAACGTTGCGAATGGCCTGCTGCGCGGCGACATGGCCGGCTGGTCGCTGGCCACGCTCGCCTTCTGGGGCCTGGTGGTCGCGGCGATGGCCGCCTGCGTGGCCTGGCCGGTGCTGGTCGATCCCCGGCGCGAGATGCTCAGCACCCGCGCGCGAGTCCGCCTCGCGCTCCTGCTCATCGTCGCGTACCCCATCCGCTTCGCTGCACTTGCCCTCGTGTTGGGGCTGATCGTCGCCATCAGCACGGTCGGCTTCGCGGCGCTGCTGACGATCTCCGTCTCGTACGTAGCGCTCGTGGCAGCCCGGTACGTCCTCCCGGCGGCCGACCGCCTCGAGGCGCGCCTGGGCACGCGTCCGGACTGACGGACCGTCAGACCGCCTGGTCCGGCGGCACCATCCCGACGTGGATTGTGACGATCCCGCCGGACATGCCGGTCCAGGTCACGTCGACGAGGCCTGCGTCGCGCATGATGGCGGCGATGGCTTCCGGCGCGGGGTAGTTGCGGACGCTGCGGACGAGGTAGGCGTAGGCGCTGCCCTGTCCGGCCACGCGGCCGATGATCGGCACGATCCCGTCGAACCAGGCGCGGAGGATCCGGGCGAGCGGGCTGCGTGGCCGGGCGATCTCCAGGCAGACCACGCGGCCGCCCGGGCGCACCACGCGGCGCATCTCGACGAAGCCCTGCCCATAATCGGGCAGGTTCCGCATCCCGAACGCGATGGTCGCGGCGTCGAAGGTGGCGTCGGGCGCCGGCAACGCCAGCGCGTCGCCGACCACGAACGTCAATCCCGGCCGACCATCGAAGCGTCGCTCGGCAACGGAGATCATCCCCGGGCTGATGTCGATGCCCAGCACCTCGCCGCCGGGCTGCACGCGCCGGTGGAGGTCTGCCGCCACCTTGCCGGTGCCGGTCGCGACGTCGATCGCCCGGGCGCCCGGCCGGAGCCGCGTCAGCGCCACGGCGCGCCGCCGCCAGCGCGGCTCCTGGAAGGCGCTGATCAGGAGGTTCATCGGGTCGTAGACGCCCGAGATCCCGTCGAACATCGAGCTGACCTCGCTGCTCGGCGCGGCGTTGCCGCGCTCGGTCGCAAGGCCGGACGGGGCGCCCGACGGAGCGCCGCCGCGGGGGTTCGTCATCGGTGGACCTCCAGGTGGGTCGGGATCCCGGCCCCCGCGATCGCCTCGAGGATCGCCGCCGCGACCGGCTCGGGAGCGGTGATCGGGGCGGTGTGGCGGAGCCCGTCGAGCACCACGAGGCGCGCGCCGGGGATTCGCTCGACAACGGCGCGGGCGATCGGCCCGTAGAACGGCTCGCTGGCGGTGCCGGTCAGGATGGTCACCGGCGCGACGATCCGCGACAGGCCGCCCGGATCCAGTCCACCCAGCGCGGCGTCGACGTACGCGCCATCGCCCTGCGCGGCGATGAAGGCCCGGGCTCCGTCCGGCAGCGCCTGCCACGCGCCGTCGCCCGCGACGCCGTCGAGGAACGTCGCGGCGGCCGCGGCGGCTCCGCCGGCCATATACGCGCGTCCTGTCGCGGTCGCGAGGGTGGCGAAGGCGGCGCGGGTCTCGGCGTCGGCGAGCGGCCCGAACGGCGGCTCCCAGGCGATGACGGCGCAGACGCGCCCTGGAAGTCGAGCAGCGGCCTCCAGCGCGACGACCCCACCAAAGCTGTGACCGATGAGGATCGCGGCGGTGATCTCCTCGGCGTCGAGGAGCGCGGCGATGTCGGCAACGTGGACCACGACGTCGAGCGGCCGCGGCACCGGCATGGCACTCTCACCACTCCCCCGCCGGTCGAGGGCGAAGACCGGCCCGCGGACCGCGAGGAGCCGGGCGAGGCCGATGAGCTGGACGGACAATGAGAGCGTGGCGTGAAGGAGGACGATCGGGATTCCGCGTTCGGCCCCGTTCGCTGCGGCGAACGCGCGGTAGAAGAGGTTGGCGCCGTCGGGGGCGCGGAGCGTGCGTGCCGACGCACCAGTCATGCGGACACCTCGGCGCCGTCTGCGGGCGGCGCTCCGTCGTCTGGCGGCGGCCCGTCTTCCGGTGCCGCCCCGTCGGCTGGTGGCGCCTCGTCGGCGAGCGGTGCCTCGTCGGCGAGCGGTGGCCCGGCGAGCGCCGCTCTCAGCTCGGAGCGGCGCAGCTTGCCGGACTCCGTCCGCGGGAGCGCAGCGACGACGACGAACGCGACTGGGACCTTGTATGGCGCGAGGCGGGCGAGACAGAACGCCCGCAGCTCGTCGTTCGTCGGGACCGGCGCCCCGGCCCGCAGCACGACGGACGCGATGGGCACGGCACCCCAGGTCGTGTCGGGACGCCCGGCGACGCCGGCCTCCGCAATCCCGGGATGCTCGGCAATCGCGGCCTCCACCTCGGCCGGGAAGACGTTCTCACCACCGGAGACCAGCAGGTCGTCGCGTCGGTCGAGCACGTGGAGGAAGCCATCCGCGTCGAGCCGCCCCGCGTCGCCGGTCCGCAGCCACGCGTCGGCCTCGAACGCGGCGGCGGTCGCCTCCGGCCGGCCGAGGTACCCGGAAAACGCGGCCGGCGACCGCACCTGGATCTCGCCCGTGCCGTCCGAGGCGGGGTCCGCGATCCGGACCTGGACGCCGGGCAGCGGCCGACCGGCCGACGCGGGGCGCGCCGCGGCATCGGCCGTGGCAAGGGCCGTCACCCCGGAACCCGCCTCGGTGAGGCCATACGTCGGGACCACCGGCCAGCCCGCCGCCAGTGCCCGCGTCACGAGCGCAGGCTGGATCGGTGCGCCGCCGAGCAGCACCGCTCGCAGACCCGGGTGCGCCGGGTCGCCGATGTCACGGTCGGCCGCGTCGAGAAGGTGCGCCAGCTGGGTCGGGACGAGCGAGACGTGGCTGACGGGCCCACGCCGGAGCGAGTCGAGCACCGTCTCGGCGTCGAATGCCGGCACCAGGTGCAGCGGCACCCCCGCCCCGATCGCCCGCCACGCGACCCCCAGCCCGGCGACGTGGGCGAGGCCGAGGCAGAGAAGCCAGCCCGCCGCCTGCGGCAGGGCGGCCGACCACGCGCCGGCGCTCGCCGCCATCGACGCATGGGAGAGAAGGGCCGCTTTCGGTCGACCCGTCGTGCCGGAGGTGAGAATGGCGACGGCCGGTGCGTTTGGATCGAGCCTTGTCGCAGGCGCGGCCACATCTGCCGCCGGGGCCGCGTCGGCAGCGCCTGCGGCCGCCGCGGCAGCGCCCCCGGCCAACGCCTCCAGGCCCACGCTGGGGACGCCCAGCGACCCCGCCACGGTGGCGTGTGCGCCGTCGTGCACCACCAGCCGGGGCCCGATCACGACCCCCGCGGCGGCCAGCTCCGGCGCGGTCAGGCTCGTCCCGAGCGGGGCGAGGCAGGCCCCGACCCGCCCGGCCGCGGCGAGCAGCGCGACCGCCGTCGCCGACGGCGCCGCTAACAGCACGACGCGATCCCCGGGTCGAACGCCGGCGGCGATGAGGCCCGCCGCCAGCGCGTCGGCGTGCGCGTCGAGCGCCGCGAAGCTCCAGCTCCGCCCCGGCTCCAGGATCGCCGGCGCATCGGGCGTCGATTGGGCGTGGCCCCGGAGCGCGATCGGCAGGATCAGCGCCGTGTTCACGGCGTCGCCTCCACGAACTCGGCGGCGAAGCGTGCCACCGCGCGTCGGCTCACCCTGATCTCCAGCCGGCCGGCGCCGGCCCCGCCGGGCGGATACATCCGCCCGGCCTCCACGACCAATGGCTCGTCGAGGAGATCGTGCTC
>JADGQG010000140.1 GCA_017882025.1 Chloroflexota bacterium | reverse complement strand
CGCTTCGCCCTCATCCACGGGGCTGCCCCCGGCAACGATCAGAAGTTCAGCGCAGAGAAGCTGGAGAACGCCCGGAACTTCGCGAACAAGCTCTGGAATGCGGCCCGGTTCGTGCTCGGCGCGCGGCCGGCGACGATTGCCGCCGACGCACCGCGCGTGACACCTGACCTCGCCCGTCTCGGGCCCGCCGAGCGCTGGCTCCGAAGCCGGGTTGCCGCGGCAATCGGGGCCGCGGACCTGGCGTTCGCCGAGTTCTCCTTCGGCGAGCTCACCCGCGTCCTGTACGACTCGATCTGGGGCGAGTACTGCGACTGGGCCCTGGAGCTTGCCAAGGTGCGGCTCGCCGACGAGGCGCTCTCGGCGGCCGACCGCGAAGCGACGTGGTGGACACTCGTGGAGGCCCTCGACACGTACCTCCGGCTCCTGCATCCCGTGATGCCGTTCCTGACGGAGGCGATCTGGGCCCATATGCCGAAGGCGCCGGGGGATCCGGCGCTCCTGATCGTGGCGGACTGGCCGGCCCCGGGTGTGGTGGACGCGGCTGCCGAAGTCGAGACGGGCGCCCTCCTGGACCTCGTCGGCGTCATCCGGAACGCACGCTCCGAGGCGAAGCTCGATCCGGCAGCCTGGCTCCCGGTAGACGTCGCGCTCCCCGCGGGCCTGGAGCCTGTCTTCGCGGCGCTCCGGCCTGCGTTGGAGCGGCTCGTGCGCGCCCGGCCGCTCGCGGCCGTCGAGGCGGCGCTCATCCACGCGGACGCGGCCGGCGGTCTCGCGGTCGTCGCGGGCGAGATCGAGGCCGTCGTGCGGCCGGTCGCACATCGCGACGATGAGACCGCAGCGCGGGACCGCGCTCGCCTGGAGAAGGAGCTCGCCGACGCGGAGCGGCAGCTGGGCGCCGCGCGGGCGCGGCTCGCCGACGAGCGATTCATGGAGAAGGCACCCCCGGCGGTAGTGGAGGGAGTGCGGACGCGGGAGGCCGAGCTCGCCGCGCGCGTGACCAGGATCCGAGCGCGGAGGTCGGCGTGAACCCGATCCGAACCCAAGCGGCTGTCGACTGGGCAGTGCTCGCCCTGGACCTCGGGGGCACCCAGGTCCGTGCCGCTGTCGTCCGCGGCGACGGAATCGTCGTCACCCAGCGTCGATCCCGCACCCCGGTCGAGGGCGGCGGCGAGGCGATCGTGCAGGCGTGTCTCGACGCGCTGCAGGCCTGCCGTGACGCCCACGCCGCCGCAGGCGGTTCGACCCTGCTCGTCGGGATCGGAATCGCCGCGCCCGGGCCGGTGGATCCGATTCGCGGGCGGGTCATCGATCCGCCGAACCTGGGACCCTCGTTCCACGACACGCCCCTTGCCGAGCGTGCCCGGGCGAGCCTCGGGCTCCCGGCGTTCCTCGACCGGGACACGCAGGTGGCGGCGCTCGGCGAGGGCGCATTCGGGGCTGCCCGGGGATGCGCCGACTATCTCTACCTGACGGTCTCTACGGGGATCGGCGGCGCGATCGTGAGCGGTGGGAACCTGCTCCGTGGCCCGGACGGGATGGCCGGTGAGCTGGGTCACCTCCTGGTCGATCGCGACGGACCGACCTGCGGCTGTGGCGCGGTCGGCCACCTCGAGGCGATCGCATCCGGATCGGCCATCGCGCGCGCGGCCCGCCGGAAGATCGACGCCGGGGAGAGCGAGCCCCTGGCACGCCTGGCGCTCGCGCGTGGGCCCGCCTTCGGGGCGCGCGAGGTCGCGGAGGCCGAGATGACGGGTGACCCGGTCGCGGCGTCGATCATGGCGGGCGCGCGCGATGCGTTTGCCCGGGCGTGCGTGGGTTTCGTCGACGTCTTCAACCCGGCACTCATCGTCGTCGGGGGGTCGCTCGCCGCGGGCCAGGGTGATCGCTGGCTTGAACCGGCTCGTGAAATGGTGGCGCGAGAGGCGTTCAGGGTTCCCGCACGGCGCGCCCGGATCGTGCCAGCCGCGCTCGGGGATGACATCGGATTCGTGGGTGCAGCCGTCCTCGTCGCGCAGCGACTCGGACTCCAGGTCGGCCCCCCTCGCGCGCTCCCGGGCGAACGTGGGCGTCCGGGCGAACGGTGATCCTGCCGCTGCCGCTGGTAGGATTACGTCCACGCTTCGCCGAGGGAGGTTCCGTGCCGCTCGAGTTCCTCAAGCGTCGGGGACGGGACGATCACCGGCCCGTGTTGCCGGCCGCCGTCATCCCGGAGGAGACCTCCGCCCAGGAGTATCTCCTCAAGCTCTACTACGCGGGCAAGAGCAGCGAGGGCGTTCGCCTGAAGGCGGGGCCCCGCGCCATGGCCGAGCTCCCGACGATGCTCACCGGCCTCGTATCCAGCGAGATCGAGTTGATCGACCCGCTCCCGATCGAGTTCAGCCAGGCCAGCCCACAGATCGTCCGGTCGTCTGAGGCGATGCAATGGGTGAACGCCCACCATGGCCACTCTCCGATCGGGCGCCACGCCATCTACGTCCTGGAATCGATCGACGCCATCGACCTCGCCTTCGACACGGTTGCCTGTGCGCTCCTTGACGGCGAGATCGACACCTCCGGCTTCCCGGAGTACAACGCGGTCGTGGGCGGCGTGGCATCGCACTGGGACGAGGGCACCGGCGACATGCTGGTCCGGGCCGTCGTCGGCTGGGGCGGCCGCGGAGTCCGCGGCGACACGGACAGGATGGCCGCGCGGATCCTCAGCGGCATCTTCCAGAACATCCTTGCAAACCAGTACGCGATGGGGGTGGTGCCGTTGGACCGGCCGGTCCCGGCGGCCGGCCGGGGCGGCCTCGTCTGTGCACATTGCGGATTCGCATCCGCCCACGATCGGGCCTTCTACTGCCCGAAGTGCGGCATGCGGCTCCTGCGCGGCTGAGTCCAGCCGGGAACGGGAGACCAGGTGCCAATCTACGATTACGTCTGCGGATCCTGCGGCCATCGATTCGAGGTGCTCCGCGGGATCAACGAGGCGGGGCCGCACCAGTGTCCCGAGTGCGGCGGGCCGGTCGCGCGGGCGTTCATGCCGCCGACGATCCATTTCAAGGGCAGCGGCTGGGCCAAGACGGACCGCCGGGCAATGAACGCGCCCGCGCGCCGGGCCGACACCGCGGCGCCCGCGTCCGGTTCGCCGGGGTCCTCGCCGGGGTCCTCACCGGCCAACGGGTCCGGGACGCCAGCCGAATCGCCGGGAACGAGCGCCGGCGCCGACGCGACGTCCTCGGCAAGCGCCGTGACGCCGGCCAAGCCAACCCAACCCGACGCGGATCGATGAGACTGCGATGAGCCGTCCGCCCTCGGATTGGATCACGCTTGCGGAGGCCGTTCAGATCCTCAGCGACGCGAACGTCCGTCTCCGCCCCGAGACCATCGGCAGGTGGGCGCGCGAGGGCCGCCTCCAGACGCTCAAACTGGGCGGACGACGGTACATCCGGCGGGTCGAAGTCCGGGCGCTGCTCCGACCGCGCCGACGCGTCGCCGCCGAGGACGTCCAGCCGCGGCTTTTCGAGGACCTTTGAGCGGACCGGCCGCGACGCCGCGGCCGAGCCTCGCGCGCCGGATCGAGGGGCGCGTCGAACCGCTGGTTGCCGTCGTCCTCGGCGTCCCGCGGATCGCGATGGCGCACCGGGTCTGGAACAGGTACGGCGCGTCGAGCGGGCCGCTCCTCGCCCGGGGCCTCGCGTTCACCGCGGTCTTCACGCTGGTCCCCGCGCTGCTGCTCATCGCGTCGATCGCCGGGCTCGTCGTCGGCGACCCCGAGACGCGCGCCCGGATCGCGGCATTCCTGGCGGCGCAGTTTCCGCCGCTCGCCGACCTCCTGAACGGCGCCCTCGATACCGCCCTGGCCCACGCCGGCGCGTTCTCCCTGATCGGCGCGGCGATCCTCGCCTGGTCCGCGAGCGGGCTCGTGCGCGACCTCGACGGCGCGTTCGGCATCCTGTTTCGCGAGGCCGAGAACGGCCGGACACTGCTCCGGACCGTCGGCGAGGTGCTGGTGGTCGCGATCGCCGTGGTTGGGCTCGGCCTGATCGTCGTGCTCGCAATGGTTCCCGGGCAGCTCTCCGAGCTGCTCGGCCTGGCGCGGCTGCGCCTGACGGCCGTCCTGCCGCTCGCCGCGGTCTTCGCCCTGGCGTTCCGATTCCTGCCGCGGTCGCGGCCCTGCTGGCGCGATGCGATCGTTCCCGCGGCCTGGGTCGGCCTCGGTGCGTCCGTCCTGACCGGCGCGTTCGCCCTCGTCGGGCCCGTGCTCTTCGGCTCCGCGGACCTCTATGGCACGTTCGCAGCGATCTTCCTGGGCCTGGTCTGGCTCTCGTACGTCATCCAGCTGTTCCTGCTCGGGGCAGCCTGGGTCGCGGTGCGCGCGGACGATCGGTCGGCGCGAGCGCTTACGCCGCGGTCGATGACGAACTGACGACCAGGGACGCCCCGTGAGCCCTGGCGCGCGCGTTCAGCTCTGGCGGGTTCCGCAGCGGCGGCAGAAGCGCGCGTTGGCGGAGAGCGACAGGCCGCAGGTGACGCACGACTGGATCCCGACATGGCCGGTGGCCCCCTGCGCATTGGCGGCGAGGATGTCGCGACTCGAGGCAACCCAGAGCGGCGACTCGAGGGGCCGTGCCGTGGCGACCCGCGCAGCCCACGGCGCAGAGGGCATCGCATCAGACTCCCGGCGGGTGACGCTCCCGGGGGTGGCCCAGGCGGGTGGTGCCGACCGCGGCTCGCTGGGAGGAGCGCCGTCCGGGGCGACCATGCGCCAGGTCGGCTGCACGGCGACATCGGTGCGCGGGGATGCCGGCGCCGCGGTCGGAGAGGGCTCCGAGGGTGCCTCGGTGGCTCCTGGCTCTGGTACCACGGGAGGCGGCTCGGGGTCTGCGACGGCCGGCTCGACCGCGACGGCATCTTCGGTGGGATCTGTCAGGGCCGTGGGCGTCGCGACCGGCGTGGTTCGTTCCCGTCCTGGGCGGAACCGCTGCAGGAGACGCCGCGTCTCGACGAGCGCGCCGGCGACGGGTTCCGGCTTGCTGCCGGGCTGGGCCACGGCTGGCTCGGCTGCGACCGCCGGCTCGGCTGCGACCGCCGGCTCGGCTGCGACCGCCGGCTCGGCTGCGACCGCCGGCTCGGCTGCGACCGCCGGCTCGGCT
>JADGQG010000028.1 GCA_017882025.1 Chloroflexota bacterium | reverse complement strand
GGGCTGTCGTCTCTGGGGTAGAAGTAGACGACCGTCCATTCGCCACGCCGGTCGGCGAGGCGGTGGAGCGTGCCCGATTCGTCGGGAAGGGCGATCGCGGGGGCCGGCTCGCCGGCGACAGGCATCTGGGACATGACCGGAGGATAGCCCGGACGCCGCCACCGCGCCGACGGGGGTCCGGGGGAATCGCCCGCGGGGGCCGTCGTCACCTGCCAAAGACCATGGCGGCCACGAGGACCACGGAACCCGCGCCCAGGAACGCCGCATCGGGCAGCGACCAGCGCTCAACACGGAAGCGAGTCCGGGGACCGGACCCGAAACCGCGGGCATCCATCGCCACGGCGAGCCGATCGGCACGGCGGATGGCGAGGACCAGGAGCCCGACCAGCATCCGGGGATGCCAGCTGGCCCGGAGCCCACGGATCCGGCGGGCTTCGCGCAGCGCGACGAGATCCTCGGCCAGCCGGGGGACCGCCTGGAACGCCGCCAGCGCGCCGTAGGCGAACCGCTCGGGGACCCTGGCCTGCTGCACGAGCGCATCGACCAATCGCGTCGTGTCAGTCGTCAGGGCAAACGCGATCCCCAGCGCCGCAACTGCGCCCACGCGGCAGGCGAGGGCCACGCCCGCCACCACGGCGGGCGCGGTGAGCCGGATGGGGCCGAGGCTGGCCACGACCGCCAACGCAGGGTTGCCGTTGGCAGGGTTGAGCAGCGCATTGAAGAACCCGACTGTCAGTGTGGCGAACGCGAGCGGCGCGAGAGCAACGGCGAGGCTGGCCGGGCGGACTCGACCGAGCACGACCGCCGCGGCCAGGCCAATGGCGCCGAGCACGAGTGGCGGCCGCGGGTCCGTGGTCAGTGCGAGCCCGGCCACCCAGGCCGCGACCAGCACGAGCTTCGCGACCGGGCTGATCCGTCCCAGCGGGCTCGCCAGCGAGCGATCTTCGGGCGCTCGGACCGCGATCACGCGGCGACCGCGCCGCTCGAGGTCGCGCCGAGCACGAACGCTCGTGCGCCGAGATCGGCCACGAGGCGCAGGTCGTGAGTCGCGACGAGGATGGCCGTCCCACTGCCGAGGCGCGCCCGGAAGAAGTCGATGAGCCGATCGTAGCCGTGGCGGTCCTGCCCATACGTCGGCTCGTCGAGCACGAGGAGGCGTGGCCGCCGAGCGAGGGCCGGGGCGAGGGAAAGGCGTCGCTGCTCGCCCCCGGAGAGGGTGTACGGGCTGCGGTCCCCGAACACCTCGAGCGGGAGACCGAGCGTGGCGGCGACCTCGGCGACGCCGGCCCGCTCTGAGACATCGAGGCCCGCTTCCATCTCTGCCCGAACCGTCGCGGCGACGAACTGGCGTTCCGGGTCCTGGAAGACGTAGCCGACGAGGCGGGCCAGCTCCTTGGCCGGAAGCCGGGCAGGGTCGCTGCCGGCAAGCCGTACGCTCCCCGCCGTCGGGCGCAGGAGCCCGCTCACGATCCGCCCCAGCGTTGACTTGCCAATGCCGTTCGGGCCGAGCATGGCCACTCGGTCGCCGGCGCAGATGTAGAGGTCCATCGTGCGGAGAATCGGCCGCGCGTGGTCCCAGGCAAATCCGACCCCGCGGACCTCGACCAGCAGCCGGCCGGCGGCCGGCTCGGGGCGTGGCGCATCAGGCCGCGCAGCGGCCGCGGTCACCGGCCCGAACGAATCCGGAAGCCAGATGCCGGCGGCCGCGAGCCCGGCCGCGTGGTGCTCCAGCAGGGCCCCGGGAGGGCCAAGGGCGATCGGCCGGCCGTCTGGCCCAAGGGCGAGCACAAGGTCGGCGAGCGGCCACACGAGGTCGGCATGATGCTCGACGAGGACGATCGTCGTCGAACGGGCCGCGCGCATTGCCGCGAGTCGGGCCGCCAGCTCGCGGGTCCCGTCGGGGTCCAGGTTTGCGGTCGGCTCGTCGAGGACCAGGATCCCCGGGGCCGGCGCGAGGGCCCCGGCGATGGCGAGGCGCTGCTGCTCGCCGCCCGAGAGTCGTGCGGTGCGTCGTCGCCCGAAGCCGGCGAGGCCGAGCTCGGCGAGCGCCTCCGGGACACGCGCCCGCATCTCCCCGGCCGGCCACCCGAGGCTCTCGAGGCCGAACGCGACCTCGTCGTCCACGCGCTCCATGACCAGCTGGCTCCCCGGGTCCTGGAAGACGATCCCGACCTGCCGGGCGACCAGCGCCTGGGGGTCGCGTCCAGCAACGCGCCCACCCACCACAAGCTCACCATCGAGGCGCCCCGGGATCGCACCCGGCACCAGCCCTGCGATCGCCCGGGCCAGCGTGCTCTTCCCCGAGCCGGACGGCCCGACGATCAGGAGACAGCCGCCCGCGGGAAGGTCGAACGTGACGTCGGCGACCGCCGCGGCCGCGGCGCCATCGTACGTAACCCCGACGTCGCGGGCACGGATCGCGCCTGGGCCGCTTGTGCCGGTTCCTGCGCTGGGTCCTCTCCTCAGCGTGGGAAACCTTCCAGGACCCCGGCCCGGCGGAGCGCTCGGGCAAGCATGAGCGAGCCGAACCCGACGATGACCAGAGCGGAAACGCCCATCGCGGCACCGACCAACAGCTGGGTCTCGACCGCCACCGTCGGGTAGTAGATGACCCAGTCGTGGATCCATGCGGCCGTCGCCGAGGCCAGCGCGGCGATCGCGAGGACGGGCAACCCCCACGCCCGGTAGAGGCTGAATGCGAAGACCAGCTCGGCCGCCGCGCCCTGCACGAAGCCAGAGAGCAGCACGTCGAGACTCCACGGAGAGCCGGCGATCACCGACACGCCGGCGGCCAGCAGCTCGGCGAAGAGCGCGGCGCCCGGCTTCCGCACGATCAGCGGCGCGAGGACCGCCGGGATGAGCCAGACGGCATAGAAGAGATTCTGGAACGGGCCGAGCGGCGCCAGGAAGCTCCAGGCGAGGTTGTTCCAGAACCAGAAGACGACGCCGAACGCCACGCCGAGAACGGCGGTGACGAGGATGTCACGCGTGCGCCAACGAGGATCCGGCAGCGCGACGGCGGGAGCGTCCGCGGATATGGCCATTACGTGTTCCCTTCCGTGTCGCGCGTCTCGACGATGAGCAGGCAGCCGGACCGGAGGGAGACGCGCGCCTCCGTGCCCGTGCGGACGTTGGAGAGCCCTCGCGCCGGCCCCGCGCGGAGCGGCTCGTCCCGGAGCGGATACGCGAGCCCCTCGGTCGTGACGCCCACGGCGTCCGCCCCGAACGGGAAGAGCGAGACGAGGTCGCCGGGGGCGCCGGCGAGGATGGCCTCTGCCCGCCCCGCGGCCACGGCGCCACGTGCGGCCCGCGAGGAGAGCAGCCGGACCCGAGTCCGCGCGTCGAGGAGCACGGCCGTTCGCCCATCCAGCGCGGGATGCGCCAGCAGCCACGCGTTCGCGAGGGCGTGGTCGAAACGGGGGCCTCCCATGGCGCCCAGGATCGTCAGGTGCACGGCGCCGCGCGCCACCGCCGCGAGAACCGCCAGCTCCAGGTCCGATTCGTCCTTGGCCGCGGCGGCACCCTCCAGCGGGATCCCCGCCGCGCGGATCTCGGCCAGCCCGGACTCCCCGAGCGAATCGCCGTCGCCCACCACGAGCTGGGGCACGAGGCCCGCCCGGTCAGCCTTCCGCGCGCCACCGTCCGCCGCGATGACGAGATCCACGTCCGCAGCCCAACCGGGCCAGGCGGCATCGAGCATCGCGCGCGCGGGCACGTCGCCGTCGCCGACGAGGATCGCGTGCCGGGCGCGGCCAGAACCGGGATCAGGAATCGGAACGCCTCCGTCGGGTGGGGGGACGGAGGCGCTCCACTGGACTCCCTTCGCCGGCATGACCCGGATCAGGTTCCGAGGGTCTGCGGTTTGACCGCACTCTCAGCGCCGCGAGGCGCTCCCCTGTCCCATCTTCGATTGCGCCGGGCTCCTACCGGCGCGGCGAATCTACACCCCGGCGCCTCGTTGCGCTCAGGCCAGCCGGATCCGCTCAGCCCAGGAGGCTCGCGACCCAGTCGGCCACGGAACCAACGACCTCGCTCGCGCCGGCGTCGCGCAGCTCGACGTCCGTCGCGAGGTCGCTCCGAATCCCGATTCCGCGCGCGCCGGCCGCCACGGCCATCCGCATGTCGTCGAGCGCATCGCCGACATACGCAGTCTCCGAGGCACGGTCGGCAAGACCCAGCACGTCCAGCGCGTGGCGGAGGCCGGCGGGATCCGGCTTCGGCTCGAACCGGTCGTCGCCGAAGACGCGAGCCGGGAGGAGCCCGGCAACTCCGTGCCGCTCGAGCTGGGGTTCCACGCTCTCGCGACGGCCGGCCGTGACGATCCCCAGCGCAAGGCCTGCGCCGGCGAGACGTCGAAGCGCATCCGCGGCGCCCGGGAGGAGCGCGGCGTCGTCGCGACCCCGATAAAGCGACCACCAGCGGTCACCGACCGACTCGATGGCCTCCTCCGGCAGTCGGAACCGGCGGTAGAGCAGGCGCCAGTCGGGCGTGAAGTGGCGCCGATACTCGTCCCACGTGATCGCCACGCCGGACTCCGCCATGACGAGCTCCGTCGCGGCGTACATGAACGGGAGCGTGTCGACGAGGGTTCCATCCCAGTCGAAGAGGACTGCGCGCACGACCGCGAATCGTAGCGGGTCGCGGCCGGCACGCCCGATGGAGGCCGGCTCGCCCGATGCTAGACTCGCGACCGTGCCCGACCCCGTCGATCCGCGAGCGCCTGCAGACCCGACCGATCTCGATCCGGCTGTTCGTCGCGTCCTGGACGCGGCCGCCCGGAGGGGCGTGCGCCTCGAGATTCACCGGCTGGCCGACACGACGCACACGGCAGCGGACGCCGCGCGCGCGCTCGGCGTGGAGCAGGCGCAGATCGTGAAGTCGCTCGTGTTCGTCGCGCCCCGCGGCGACAGCCGGGACGAACCCATCATCTGCCTGGCGGCCGGGACGAACCGCGTGAACGTCGCGCTCCTGGCTGCCGTGACCGGCGAGGCGCGCATCCGGCGCGCCACGGCGCGCGAGGCGCGCGAGCTGACCGGCTTCTCGATCGGTGGAATTCCGCCCCTCGGCCATCCGCGGCCAGTTCGGGTGGTGATGGATCCGGACCTCGGCCGCTACCCGGAGATATGGGCGGCGGCGGGCCACGACCGCTCGGTCTTTCCCGTCTCGCCCGCGGCGTTGCGGGCGCTCACGAACGCGACCGTTGCGGAGATCGCCGAGATCTCGCCAGCGGATGCACGGGCGGGCACGCCGGCCATACAGGCCGACGCGCCGGGCCCGCGACCCAGCGGGCTCGCGACACCCGGGACGTGACCGCCGAGGCGCAGCAGGCCGTCGTCGGGTACCCGGGAGGCATCCGGGTCCGCTACCGCTGGGCCGGGACCGGGGACGGCGATGCCGTCTTCGCCCTCTCCGAGGCCGGCGGCGAGCTCTTCGAGTACGGGGACCGCGCCGGTTCCGCGTTCGAGCGGCTCTGCCGCGCCGAGCTCCGCGCCGAGGGCCCGGCGGGGGCATGGGCCGCGCGTCTCGCCTCGCCGATCTTCGACGTGCCCGCCGGCGTGGCCTGGGACACCGCCGGCCTGCTGGTCGTGAAGTACGGCTTCGTGACGTACGGGCTGGCCGTCCGGACCGGCGAGCTGCGCTGGTCGCATCGGTCCGGATCGCCGGTCCTGGCCGTCCTGGGCTCGTCGCGGCTGCCGCACGTCCTGGTCCAGGCCGAGATCGAGACGTTCGCGCTGGAGGCGGACGGCGAGGTCAGCTGGCGCGTCGGCCACTCCGACGTCGTCGCCGAGGCCGAGCTGATCGGCGGACGCCTGGTCCTGACGAGCTACGCGGGCCTGGTCTCGGCGCTCGATCCGGCCACGGGACGCTCGCCGGCCTGAGGCGCGAACACCCGGCGGTGGACGCCATGTGGACAACCGGCACCGGGGCCGGCACTTTGGTGGACGGCGGACGTTGACCGTTCCGGTTGCGACGCGTAGCGTTGACGTCGACCCGGAGGGGTCATGAGCTCGCTAACGGCGGAGGCTTCACGGCCGAGGTCCACGCGACGCGGAGGTTCCTCCGGGTCGTTTCGTGCCCGCCGCTCTCAGCGCCTTGGCCGAGCTTGGCCACGGCGGCTCACTGCGAGGGCGGCTCGCCCCCGCCACTGCTACCATCCCCGCCCGTGACCCCCCTGCTCGTGATCGCTGCCGGGATCGTCGCGATCGCGATCGGCACGCTCCTCCTCCGATCGTACGGGCCGCGCGTCCGGGTGGGACGTCTCCTCGCCGTGACGCCGGTCGTGACCCTCGCCGCCGCCCGGGACCTGGCGTCGACCGGGATTCGACGCTACGTGCGAATCGAAGGACGCCTGGATGCGGACGACGAGTTCCCGGACGAGCACGACCGCCCGCTGGTCTTCCGCCGCCGGCGCGTCGAGGCGCGACTCCGGGGCGGGTGGCGCGTCCTCGACGAGCAGCGCCAGCTGGTCCCGTTTCGCCTTCGCGAGGGCCTCGACGAGGCAGGCGTGGAAGCCGAGGCGCTCGACGAGGGCCTCGTGACGCTCGTCAGGGAATCCCTCGGGATCGCGGCCGAGGTCGCGGACCAGCTCACGATGAGGCTGCCGCCGGAGACGCCCGTCCGGCTCCGGATCGAGCAGCTCTCCTCCGTGGAGCACGCGTCGGTCCTCGGCGTGCCGGTCATCGGCGCCGATGGCGCGGTGCAGATGACGAGCGGGACCGGCCGGCCGCTCGTCGTCTGCACGCTTGAGCGCGAGGAGGCGATGCGCGTCCTCGCGGACGGGGCGCGGGCGCGTCCGATCGCGGCCGCCGTCGCGCTCGCCAGTGGCCTGGCCCTGCTGGTCGCCGGGATCGGGTGGGCCCTCGTGGCGGGAGCGGCTGCGTGAGGTGGCCCGGCGGCTTTCGTCGCTGGCTCGGGGCGGGCGCGTGTCTCCTGGCGTCGCTTGTCATGGCCGCCGCGCCTGTGTTCGCGGCCGACCCGACAGCAAGCCCCGCGGGCGGCGACGTGCGGACCAGCTCGACGGCGCCCGGCCTCGTCGGCGATCCCCTCTTCGCGGTCGTCGGGGTCGTCGTGGTCGGGCTCGTGGCTTTGGGAGCGACGCTGCTCTACGTCAGGCTGACCGCACGACCCTGAGCACCCGTCCCCGGGCGCCATCGCCGGGCGGTACCAGGATCTTCCCGGGAGCCCATGACGTTTCTCCTATTGGCAAGAAATGTCAGGTCGTCGAGACTCCGCCCAACTTCACGAATCCTCCATCGGAGCAGGCTCAGACTGGACATGACGCTCGCCCGGCGCCCCGCGGACGCCACGCTCTCGGTCACGAAGGCGGCGCGTCTTCTTGGCGTGCACGCCAACACGATCCGGGCCTGGAGCGACCAGGGACGTCTCCGTTTCTACCGCATCAACCAGCGCGGCGATCGCCGCTACCGACTGGGCGACCTCCAGCGATTCCTTGCCGAGGCCGAGAGCAGGCCGGAACCGACCCGCGGACGCCGCAATCTCGGCGGCGTCCCCGCCCGTCCGGTGGCCCCGTCCATCGGCGCCGACGCAGTGGAGCTTCGGACCCGGCCCTCGGCGCGCGTGTCGGCCGGTCCGACGACGGTCGTGCGGCCCATCGTCGCGTCGGAAGTCGTCCACGAGGCGCCGGCGCGGACCCGCCTCGATGTCGCCATCCTCGCGCACTTGGCGGACCTCGTCGCCGGGGACGCTGACCCGGACATCGTGATGAGGGCCGCGGTCGAGCACCTGCACGACCGCGCCGGTCATGACCTGGTCGCGGTCCTCGAGCGCCGCGACGGACGGCTCGTCACGCGAACGGCCCGGGGCGTCGGGGCGGACCGGCTGGGATCCCTCGTCGAATTGGAGGGCATCCCTGGTCGCGCCCTGCGCGCCGAGGGCCCGGTCGTCGAGACGGCGCCGGCCGGCACGGACTGGCTCGGGGGCTCCGGGAGTCTTCTCGCCAGTCGCGTGGCCGCCGCGATTCGCAGCGGCGCCGGCGATGCCTGGGGGGTCCTGCTGGTGGCGGACGAGGGCGGCCCGGTCCCCCAGGAACGGGCCATGTTCGTGGCCGCGGTGGCCCGCTCGCTCGGCGTCGCGGTCCATGCCGACCAGCTCCGCAGCGAGGCGGCGATCCAGCTCCACCGCGCCGAAGCACTCCGCCGGATCGCGATCGATATCGGCAGCAAGCTGGACATCGACCAGATCCTCGCCGGCGTCGTGGACCACGCGCGCGTCCTTTTCGGCGCGGAGCGCGCGGCGGTCTCGCTTCGCCGACCCGACGGCCGGATCACCGCGGAGGTGAGCCGCGGGCTCTCGGCTGCCTATCTCGAGGCGGTGCGGGACCCTCTGATGCCATCGCTGCCAGCCGAGGCGGCGGCGGAGCTGCTTCCGCTGTTCTCGGTGCGCTATCGCGACGACCCGCGGGCGCAGGCGGTTCGAGCCGCTGTGGTCCAGGAGGGCTTCGACACCCTGTGCGCCGCGCCGCTCCTCGACGGCGACAGCCTGCTCGGCCTCCTGACCACCTACCACGACCGACCGCATCCCTGGGGCCCGGAGGAGCTCCAGGCCCTGGCGGCGTTCGCGGCATACGCGGCGACGGCCATCACGAACGCCCAGAACTTCACGCGGATGGCCACCTGGGCGGCGCAGCTGCAGTCGATCCAGCAGCTCGGCGCGCAGCTCTCCCGTCTCACCACCGAGCAGGAGATCGGAGACGCCATCTCGAACGAGCTCGAGACGCTGATCGCGTTCCACAACGTCCGTGTCTATCGGCTGCGCGAGGGCGGCTGGCTTGTCCCCGTGGCCATGCGTGGGCTCGTCGGCGAGTTCAAGGATGAGACGTCGGACCTGCTCCGCACTCGGATCGGCGAGGGAATCACCGGCTGGGTCGCCCTGCACAAGCTGCCCCAGAACCTGGGGGACGCAGCGCATGACCCGCGCTCCGTGACGATCCCCGGCACGGACGACGACCTGGATGAATCGATGCTTCTCGCGCCCCTGGTCTACGAGGACCAGGTCCTCGGCGTGATCGTGCTCTCGAAGCTGGGCCTGCAGCAGTTCTCTGATGACGACCTGCGCCTCCTCGTCATCTACGCCAGCCTGGCCGCCCAGGCGATCGCGAATGCCGAGACCACCGAGCGCCTGCGGGCCCAGTCCACGCAGCTTGAGCGGCGGCTGGCCAGCCAGCGGGCGCTGCTGGCGATCACCGAGTCGATCCTCGGAACGTTCGACGCGCGGGCGATCCTGGAGCAGGTGGCCGACCGGCTCAGCGCCCTTGTCCGGTTGGACACGATTTCGATCAAGCTGCTGGACCCGGAGACCGGGATGCTCCGGCCGATCTTCGCCCAGGGCGTGCACGCGGCCGCCTACCTCGAGCCGTCGGAGCCCGGCGAGGGAGGGCTCGCGACATGGGTGCTCGCCCATGGCGAGCCGCAGCTGGTCCGCGACGAGCTGGGTGACCCCCGGGTGCGCCAGTTCCCGACGATCGGACCGCTGGAAGGGAGCCTCATCTGCGTCCCGCTCCGAGGTCCGGACGGCACGTTGGGCGTGGTCTCGATGGAACGCCTCGGGACCGAGGATCGATTCGACGAGGACGACTTCGAGCTGGTCCAGCTGTTCGCGGGCCAGGTCTCGATCGCGCTCCGCAACGCGGCCGCGTTCCGGATCAAGGAGATCGAGGCCCAGACCGACCAGGTCACCGGCCTCCTCAACGCGGGCACGTTCCGCGGCTGGCTGGAGCAGGCGGCGCGGCCGGACGATTGCTTCGGGCTCCTGATGCTCGACCTGGACAACTTCAGGGACGTCAACGAGACGATGGGCCACGAGGCGGGCACCGAGCTCCTCTGCCAGATCGCCCGGACGATCACGGATGCCAGCCGCAGCTCGGATCGCGTCTTCCGATACGGCGGGGACGAGTTCGCCGTCATCGTGGCAACCCCGGATCCCGCCGGCGCGATGGCCGTCGCATGCCGGATTCGCGATGCGCTCCGGGCCGTCCCGAGCGACTGCACCCGGCACGGCGGCCGCCCGCCGGTGAGCGCATCGATCGGCGTGGCAACGTACCCGGCGGACGGCGCGACGCACGCCGAGGTCCTGCTGGCCGCCGACCGGGCCTGCTTCGTGGCGAAACGACGCGGGCGCGACAGGATCGCCACGGCGGCAGAGGGGCTGGCGCTCGCCGCGGACTTCACGCTCTCGGAGCCCACCCCGATGGACCCGATCGCGCCCGGGGGCGCGTGACCCGAGCACGGCCAGCGCCGGTCGCGCGCGGGGGGCGCCACGATGCGGTGGCTCGGTGTCGCCACAGAGGGATCGGGATGGCGCCGGCGTACCATCCGGGAGTGCTGGGTCGCCGACCACCCGTCGCCGCCCCGTGGGCCACGGCGCTGCTCCTGGTCGCCATGGTCGTGATCGGCTGCGCGTCGCCCATCGACTCCGCGGCAAGCCCGGCGTCCGCTCCCGCGTCCAGTGTCGCGCCATCAGCCGAGCCTTCGGCGTCGGCGCCGACCGGGCCGTTTCGCCCGACTCCCGCACCGTCGCCGACCTTTGCCTCCTACGTCGTGCGGCGGGGCGACACGCTCCGCGCGCTCGCCGCCCGCTTCGCGACCACCGCGGAGAGCCTCGCCTACTGGAACCGGGCGCACTATCCGACGCTCGACCCCCAGTCCGCCGCGTACGCGCCTGACCACATCGACGTTGGCTGGACGCTCGTCTACCTGCCGGGCCAGGTCGTCGACGCGGAGAGCCCCCCACCCGCGGCAGCGGCCTCGTCCGGGCCGCTCGGCAGCGCCGAGCCGTACCCCGTCCTGCCGGCCGACGGGCGCGCGCTCCTCGTGACCAATGGGCCCCGCGGGACCAACACGGTTGCGCTCACCTTCGACTATGGCGGGGGCCCGGGCGCAGGAGCGTCGACGGCTGCCGGCGCCGAGGCGACGGTCCAGTGGCTGGTCGCCACGGGCGTGGCGGCCACGGTGTTCGTGGCGCCGGCGGCCGCGGATCCGGCGGACGCGGACGGGCGAGCCGTCCTCGCTCGCCTCGCGGCAGCGCCCCCCGGGGTGACGCCAGGGCTGCTGCCGGCCCGTCCGGATCCGGGGACCCCGTGGGACGCGGCCGTGCGAGCGGCCGATGGGCGACTGGCGCAACTCCTCGGCCGCTCGACGGCGCCCTGGCTGCGCGTGTCGGGCTCACTGGACACTGCAGCGCTCGGGGTGATCGGCCGGACTGGCTGGACGTGGCTCGTCGGCGCAGACGTGGACCCGGGCGACGGCATCGTGCCCGACGCCGGCGGTCCGATCGCGGCCGACATCGCGGCGCGGGTGATCTCGCGCTCCACCGGCGGGTCCATCGTCCACCTGACTCTGGGTGGCACCCACACGCTCGAGGCGCTGCCGTCGATTCTGGACGGGCTCGCAGCGCACGGCCTGCGCGTCGTCTCCCTCGGCGAGCTCCTGGGGGCGGCCGCTCCCTGACGCAGGACTCGAGGTCGGCGCCCTTCCAGGCGGCCAGCGAGGGATCGCCTACAGCCGCCCCGCCTCCATGACGCGCTGGAGGAAGCGCTGCGTGCGCTCGGCGCGCGGCGCGCGGAAGATCTGCTCGGGCGGTCCCTCCTCAAGGATCCGGCCGGCGTCCAGGAAGCAGACCCGGTTGGCGATGTCGCGCGCGAAGCCCATCTCGTGGGTCGCGATGAGCATCGTCATCCCGCCCCGCGCCAGCTCACGGATTACTGCGAGGACTTCCGCCACGAGCTCGGGGTCGAGCGCGCTCGTCACCTCGTCGAGGAGCAGGAGCTCCGGCTCCATCGCAAGTGCCCGAACAATCGCCACCCGCTGCTGCTGGCCGCCCGAGAGCCGGTCCGGGAACTCGGCTCGCTTGTCGGCGAGGCCGAAGCGCTCCAGGAGCGCCAGCGCACGGTCCGCCGCCTCGGCCGGCGCATGGCGCAGGACCTTCCGGGGCGCCAGGGTGACGTTGTCGAGCACGCTCATGTGGGGGAACAGGTTGAACGCCTGGAAGACGATCCCGATCCGGCGCCGGATCCGGTTGACGTCCACCCCGGGCGCGGTGATCTCCTCGCCGGCCACGACGATTCGCCCGGCATCGATCGGTTCCAGGAGGTTGACGCAGCGCAGGAGGGTCGACTTCCCGCTCCCGGAGGCCCCGATCAGGCAGACCACCTCGTGCTGGGCGACCGTCAGGTCGATTCCCTGCAGGACCTCCAGCTGCCCGAAGGACTTGTGGAGGCCTGCCACGAACAGCGCGGGCGTCACGGAGGGCGTCGCGCCGGCGCGGCCCGCCGCCGTGGAACTCACCGGGAGCTCGCGGCGGCGCGTCGCCGGTCACGTTGCACGAGCACGTCCGTCAGGCGAGCGAGTGGAATCGTGACCGCGATGAAGACGAGCGCCGTGGCCATGTACGGCGTGTAGTTGAACTTCGCCTGCTGCGTGATCTGCGACTGGCGGAAGATCTCCACCACCCCGATGTACGAGACGAGGACCGTGTCCTTCTGGAGGCCGATGAAATCATTGAGGAGCGGCGGGATGACGCGTCGGACCGCCTGCGGGAGGATCACGTAGCGAAGCGCCTGGAGCCGGGAGAGCCCGAGCGACCGCGCGGCGGCTTCCTGGCTGGGGTGGACCGACTCGATCCCGGCACGGTAGACCTCCGAGACGTACGCCGAGTAGATCAGCGTCAGGGCGATCACCGCGTAGGGGAATGGGTCGGTGGGGATGCCCGGTAACCCGAGGCCGGGGATGCCGAACCCCAGGATGTAGATCACGAGGACGCCCGGCACCGCCCGGAAGATGTCCGCATAGATCGTGGCGAGGAAGCGGAGCGGGAAGAAGACGGGCCCGGGCAGGCTTCGGAGGACCGCCAGGACCAGCGCAAGGACGAGGGTCAGCACTTCCGCGATGGCGAAGAGCTGGATGTTGACCCAGAAGGCGGCGGCGATGTCGGGGAAGGCGTTCGAAAACACGGTCGCGCTGAAGAACGACGCCTGGACGTCGGCCCAACCCGGCGCGTTGACCGTGATCCAGACGAGGATTCCGAAGACGACAACCGTGCTGACCAGCGCGACGAACGTCGAGCGCAGGACGGTCGGCTGGCGGCCCCGAACACGGGGCGGCCCGCCCGACGGACCGATGTTGATCAGGTCACCGGAGTCGAGCGGGCCGACGCGGCTGAACATCGACGTGGTGGGACGATCGCTACGGCCCGAAGATCGGGGCGTCTGCCTTGTCGGCGAGCCATTCCTTCGTGGCCTGGTCCAGCGTCCCGTCGGCCTTCAGCGCCGCGATCGCCTGGTTGACGCATGCCGTGACGGGGCTGCCCTTCGCGAGGACCGCGCTGAAGTGCTCGGCGGCGCCGGCCTGGACCGGGAACTGGCCGACGATGTTCGCCAGCGCATTGCCCTTCGCGTCGAGGAGCTGGGCCGCCGTGACGTAGAAGGCAGTCGGCAGGTCCACCACGAGCCCATCGATCTGCTTGGCCTTGAGGGCCGAGATCGCGTCGTCATTCGACGTGTAGACCGACGGCTTGGCGGCCGGCTGGATCACGTTCAGGATCGTGTCGTAGCTCGTGGTGCCTTGCTGCGCTCCGAACTTGTAGCCCTTCAGGCCGGCGATCGAGGTCACCTTCGCGAGCGCACTCGTCTTGAGGGCGACGACTGCCTGCGACAGGAAGTAGTAGCCGTCGGACATGTCGACCACCTTGGCCCGGTCCGCCGTGTAGGAGACCTGGTTGACGTCGAGGTCGAACTTCTTCGCGCCGGGGGCGTAGGACGTGTCGAAGGGGACCACGATCCAGGTCACCTTGTCCTTCGCGAAGCCCAGCTTTGCGGCAAGGGCGTAGGCGAAGGCGCTCTCGAAGCCCTGGCCGTTCGTGGGGTCGCCCAGCTGCCACGGCTTGGGCGCGTTCCCGGTGGCCGGCGGCTGGTAGTACGGCGGGTAGGCCGGGTTGTCCGTGCCGATCGTCAGCATGCCTGCCGTCACGAGCTTCAGGTTGGCCGGGGCGCACGGGTCGGGCGACGGACTCGGCACGACCGCCGTGCTCGGCGAGGCCGCCGGCGTGGCGGCGATCGATGGGGCCGCGGAGGGAGCCGCGGAGGGAGCGGGCGTCGGGGACGCCGCGCTGGAACAGGCAGCCACCATCGCGCCGGTCAGCGCGAGTGCCGCCGCGAAGCGGAATGGGGTTCGCATCGTACGCAGATTCTCCTCCATGTCGGGACCGGCGAGAGTGTACCCGAGCGGCCGACCCCGCCGGGGAGCAGCGACAGGGAGCGTCGCCCG
>JADGQG010000139.1 GCA_017882025.1 Chloroflexota bacterium | reverse complement strand
TCGGCCGGGACACCGCGTGGCAGGTTCACGGCCGTGGGCGCGTGACGGTCTGGCGCGGCCGCCATCGCGAGCGCCTGCACGCGGGCGACACGCTCCGTCTCCCGGGCGCGGCGGCCCGCGCCTGAGGGCGTCCCGGGGCGCCGGCTCAGCCGGCCTTGACCTCGCGGAAGCAGTCCGAGCAATAGACCGGCTTGTCCATGCGCGGCTTGAACGGGACCTGGGCGTTGTTGCCGCAACGCGAGCACGTCACCGCGAAGAACTCGCGGTCCGACGAGCCACCGCGCTCGTAGCCGCGCGGTCCGCCGATGCTGCGGGCGTCGTAGCCTTCGCCGCGGGAGGCGCGGCGGCTGGAGCGGCAGCTGGGGCACCGCTTGGGCTCCGACGTGAAGCCCTTTTCCGCGTAGTACTCCTGGTCCGCCGCGCTGTGGACGAACGAGATCCCGCAGTCGACGCAGGGGATGGAGCGATCGGTGTACGTCATCGAGTGTGTGCCTCCAGGTCCGGGCGCTCGCGATCGGTCCGTGCGCCGGGGCCACGGCCCGCCCGGTCACCGGACGGCGGAGGAGGCAGGAAACGCCTGGTGCCGCGCGACCCGGGTGACGAGCTGGTGTGGGACCCATCGGGGCGCGCACCGGTTGCGTGGCGGGAACCATAGCATCCCGGCCTGCGAACGGCCGACGGCGCCCCCCGGCCGCCCATGGGGCCTGCGGCGTGCGCCAGCGCCTGGGCAGCGCTTGCCGGATGCGCCACAATGCTGGGGATGCTGCGCGTGCTTCACACGGCCGACGTCCACCTCGGAGCCCGGCACGCGGACCTGGGAAACCAGGCCGCGGCCCAGCGCGAGCGCCAGTTCGCCGCGTTCCGCGCCACCGTTGATCTCGCCCTTGCTGAGCAGGTCGATGCGCTGCTGATCGCCGGCGACCTCTTCGACTCGAACACCCAGCCGCGCCGCTCCGTGGAGCGCACGGTGGCCGAGCTGAAGCGGTTGACCGATGCCGCCATCCGGGTGGTGGTCATCCCCGGCACGCATGACGTCTACGACCGCGCCTCGGTCTACCGCGCCTACGACCTGGCGGCGATGGCCGGCCTGCCGACCGATTCGGACCGCCTGGTGGTCCTCACCCCGGACCGCCCCGACGTGGTCTTCGGCATCCTTGACCTCGCCGTCCACGGATTCGTCTTCCCGACCAAGCGGGCGCCGCGAAGCCCGCTTGCCGGGTTCAGCGCTGCCGCCGACGGCCGCGCCCGCTGGCACGTGGGGCTGATCCACGGGTCACTCGCGATCCCCGGCAAGACGGACACGGACGAGGTGGTCTTCACGACCGGCGAGATCGCGGCCTCGCACCTCGACTACCTCGCCCTCGGCCACTGGCATTCCACGCAGCGCGGCCAGACGGGCGGGACCACGTGGGCGTACAGCGGCGCGCCCGAGCCGGTCGCGGTCGACCAGGATCGCGCCGGCAGCGTCCTGCTCGTGGCGCTCGAGGAGCGCGCCGGCGTGCGGTTCGTCACGCTGGAAGAGCGGCGGGTGGGGCGGACACGGTTCGATCGCCTGGAAGTGGATGCCGGAACGCTTGCGGGCCAGCCCGCCCTGGTCGAGCGGCTCGCCAGCCTCGCCGATCCGGACCTCATCCTCGACGTCCGGCTCATCGGCGTCCGCCGCGACGACATGGACGTCGTGGCGGACGAGGTGGAGCGGGAGCTCGCCGACCGCTTCTTCCGGCTTCGGGTCCGCGATGTCGCCACCGCGGCGCTCCCGGACGGGCCGTTGCCGCCGCCGGACACGATCGCCGGCGCCCTTGTCCGCGACCTGCAGGCGTCCATCGCGGAGGCCGAGGCGAGCGAGAGGCTCGACGAGTCGCTCGAGCTGCGCGACGCGCTCCGGCTGGCCCGTCTCATGCTCGACGGGCGCGAGCTGGCGCTGTGAGGATCACGCGCGTCCGGGTCCGCGACTTCCGGGTCCATCGGGATCTGGACCTGGAGCTCGCGCCCGGCTTGACCGTCGTCCGGGGCCCGAACGAGGCCGGCAAGACCACCCTTCAGCGGGCGCTCGAGGTGGGACTCTTCAGGCGGGTAACCGCGGGCGGCTCGGAGATCGAAAACCTCCGCAGCTGGGATGCCGGCGAGGACGGGCGGCCGGCCGTGCAGCTCGACTTCATCCAGGAGGACCTCGAGGGGACGCGGGTTGGGAGCGTCCTGAAGGACTTCCGCGGCAGCAAGGGCACCGTGCGGCTGGACCTGGACGGGCAGACCACCACGGATCCCGCCCGCGCCGACGAGTTGCTGGCGGAGCTGACCGGGATCCCGTCCGAGAAGTTCTTCCGCTCCACGGCGTCGGTCCGTCACCACGAGGTCGACGATCTCGCACGTGACGAGGGCGCGCTGCGCGATCGGCTCCAGGCCTCGATCAGCGGCGCCGACCGGGGAACGAGCGCCGTCAAGCGCCGCCTCGACAGGACGCTCCGCGACCTCCACGCCAAGGGTGACAAGAACCCGGGTCGGCTCCGCATCGCGGAGCAGGCGGTCGTGCGCGCGGATGCGGCCGTCAGCGACGGCGAGGCGCGCCTCGCAGGGCTCGAGCGCGACCGTAATGCCCTCGTGCTCGCCCGCGACCATCGTGCCCAGGTGGATGCCTCGCTCGCGGAGCGCCGGTCGCTCCTGGAAAAGGCCCGACAGGCGGAACGGCTCACCGCCGAGCGGGAGGTCGCGCGGGAGCGCTTCGAGCGCTATCGGCAGGCGGTGGCCGTCTCCGACGAGATCGTCGGCCTCGACCGGACCCATCCGTCCGACCACGCGCTGCCGGTCCTTCGCCAGGTTGTCGAGCGGCTCCGGGTCCTCGACCGCGAGATCGCCGCGCTCCGCGCCCAGCTGGGCGACGGGCCGTCCGCGGTCGACTACCAGGTTGTGATCCCGGAACCCCGGTGGCGCACGTTCGCGATCGCGGCGGGGGTGCTCGCGGTTGCGGGGCTGGCCGCCGCGATCATCGGCTTCATGACGGGCCAGTTCCCGGCCCTGATCGGGGGACTGGCCGCGGCCGTCCTTGGCCTGGGGCTGGCGGCCTACGCCCGGAGCCAGCGCCGCGCTGCGTCCGACTTCCGTCGCCACAAGCAGCTTCGTGACGACGAGATCTCGCGGCGCCTTCGCGGCCGCAGCCGGCTCGAGGAGGACCTGAAGCGGCGAGTCGCGGACCGCGACGCCCAGATGGCAGCGCTCGGGCTGGCCGATCTTCCGGCCGCCGAGGACCTCCTGACCCGCGAGGACGCCCACGTCCAGGCGATCGGGCGCGCGCGGGCGCAGCTGGAAGGGCTCGTGGGGAAAGCCCCGGCGGAGACGCTCCCGACCCTCCGCGACGCCGCGGCGCTCGAGATCGAGCAGAAGACCGGCGCGCTCGAAGCCCTCGGGCCGATCGCGAAGGAGCCCCGCGCCCGCGAGCGGCTGGAGGTCGAGGTCCGCGACCAGGAGGGCGCCCTGGAGCGGGCGCGTGACGATGAAGCCGGCGCTCGTGCGCGGGTGGAGCAGAACCCGGTCGACGCGGAGCAGGTCGCCGGCGAGGTGGAGCGGCTGGCGGGGTGGCGCGAAGAGCTGGCCGCCGTTCAGCGCCGTTCCCGTGTCTACCAGCTCGCGCTCGACGCGATCGTGCGGGCCGAGCGCTCGACGATGCGGAAGGCGACGCGCTACCTCGAGAAGCGCATGCGCGGCGACCTGGAGCGGCTCACCGGGGCTCGCTACCGGCGCGTCCAGGTGGACGATGCGACCCTGGACATCCGGGTGTTCGCGCCGGAGCGTGGCGATTGGATCCGTGTCGAGGAGCTGTCCCAGGGAACGCTTGACCAGGTGTACCTCGCCGCGCGACTCGGGCTGGTTCGTCTCGTCACGCAGGATCGCCGGCCGCCGCTGATCTTCGACGACCCGTTCGTGACGTTCGACGATGATCGGGCTGCCAGTGCCGTGGCGATCCTGCGGGAGCTGGCAGCGGACTTCCAGGTGATCTACCTCACCACGTCGACGCGCTACGACGCGCTGGCCGAGCGGGTCGTGGTCCTGCCGGGTCCCACCGCGATCGACCCGTCACCCGACCACGCGGAGGAGGCCGGAGTTCCGGCCACCGCCTGAGAGCCACCGCCTGAGAGCCGCCCGATCGACGCCGCGATTCCGACCGTCGTCCTGGCGACGGGCGGCTCACCCGCTGGGGCTCCGAGCTCCGGCCCGCTCGGCCACACGGAGGCGGGAACGGCGCTACAGTCGCGCAGGCGCGGTCGGACCCGCCGATCGAAGGCACGAAGCAGGCGCCGGACGCGCCCGCCGCGGGGCACGTCGTCGCCGGCATCCAGCGCCGGGCCGATCAGAGGAGGCACCCACGTCCATGGCGACCGAGCCGCCCAGGGGCATCGCCCTTGCGACCGTCGCGGTCCAGGCGACGTACGCGCCGGAGGCTGCAGAGACGAGGCCGGCGCGCCGGGCGGAGCACCGTGCGCGCATCGCGGAGCTGCGGGACGCGCCCGCGCGCTCCCGGTGCGGGCTGGGGCTGGCCATCGCCCTCGCGGGAGCGCTGATCGTTGGGTGCGGGACGAGCGGTCCGGCGACTGCCGTCCCGTCCGGAGGTCCTGCCTCGCCGGCCCCGAATGGTTCGTTCGCCCCGGGGACACCACGCCCGGCGGGCGCCTACTCGCTCACCATGCCGACGGGCTGGCGCAGCGTCCGCATCGGGTCGGACTACGCGTCGACGGCCACAACATACGACGCACTGAGCCTGCGCTTCGCGAGCTCGCTGATGAGCCAGCTGACGGGCCTCCCAAAGTCTGCCTCCACGTACGCGTTCGACGGGAGCGACGCCACGGTCCGAAGTGGGACCCTCGTCGCCTTGACGGTCACGGAGGTGGCGCTCCCGGCCACGGTGAACCTGGACGCGTTCAGCGCCGAGGTCGGTCGCCAGGCCTCGCTGGTTGCCGAGACGACCGTTCCCGCCCAGCGAATCGAGACTGCCTCGGGACCAGCCGACCAATTCGTGTACCAAGCTTCATTCGCAGCGACGTCGGCAGGCACGCCCGTCGCGGCGATCACGCAGGTCCTTCTCGTGGTTCCCAGCCGCGGCTACGTCCTGACCTTCTCCACGACGCCCTCCCGGGCACCCGCCGATGGACCGGTCTTCGCCAAGATCGCCCGCTCGATCGTCCTGACTCCCTAGCGGTGC
>JADGQG010000138.1 GCA_017882025.1 Chloroflexota bacterium | reverse complement strand
CCGAACCAGGCCGGCGCCGCGGCCAGCGCCCGCTCGATGTCCTCCCGGGCCCGCGCCACGAGCGCGTCGCTGCTCTCGGCGACATTGGCCGGGTCCGCGACGAGGTGACGGCGGTACGCGTCGATGTCGTCGCCGAAGCCGGCCCCGCGCGCGATCAGCCGGCGCTCGGCATCGGTCGCCGCCAGCTCGTCGAGGCCCACCTGGTGGACTTCCAACGGGTCGAGGTCCAGCGTGGTCCACGATCGGATCGCCAGTCGGTAGAGCGCGTCGCCGTTCGGGGCGGACCACAGCCCGGGCTCCTCGCGGGCACCCGCGAGATAGTCGCCGCGGAGCGCCTCGACATAGCGCGCAAGGGCCGGCCGCACGTGCCTTTCAACGGCGACGGCAAGCCGCTCGCGGCCGCGCGCGTCCCCGTCGGCAAGCTGGGCGGACGCCAGGATCGGCGATTCGGCGGCGGGGATCGCGAGGAGGCGCTCGGTCTGGGCAATCGTCCGATCGGTCGCGATGCGCGTGGCGGTCAGCCCGGTGGCGCGCCCCTCCGCGAGCAGTCCCACGTAGGCGTCCATGAACGGCCCGTACGCCTCCAGGCGAGCGACCAGGCGGTCGAGCCGCTGGGGCGTGTCCGCACGCTGGAACTGGACCAGCTGGGGGAGCAGGGTCTGCGGCCCGCCCATCTGGTCGACTGCTGCCAGCAGGTCCACCCGGGCGTCGGCCTGCTCGATCCCCAGCTTGCAGACCACCTCCAGCATGTCGCGCGTGATGCGCTCCTCGACCGGGAGGCCGTCGGCCGGGATCGTCGCGAGCTCCGCGAGTGTCCGCTCCCGGAGCGCCCGGGCGGCCGCGCGCCCGGCCGGGCCCGGATCGTCCAGCCGATCGTCGTAGCGCTCGTCACCGTAGACCGTGGCCGTGGTCGGCGATTCGCGGAGGAGCCCCTCCCAGAAGCGGTCCGCAATGGCGTTGACCGTGTTGTCGGACGTGGACATGCGGATAGGTCTCCTGGTGCTCGGTGAGGATGGACTCAGGCCAGCACGACGTCGGCGAGGATGGCCAGGGGCAGCTTGCCGTGCCGGAGCACGTCGTCGTGGAAGCGCCGGATGTCGAAGGCGGCACCTTCCCGACGCTCCCGCTCCCGGCGCAGGCGCTGGATCTCGCGCCGGCCGGTCATGTAGGCGAGCGCCTGGCCCGGCCAGGCGATGTAGCGATCGGTCTCGCTGGAGGCGTCGGTTGGGTGGATGCCGGCCGCGACCATCGTCTCGAACGCTTTCTCGCGGCTCCAGCCGAACGCGTGGAGGCCCGTGTCCACCACCAGGCGGACGGCGCGGAGCGCCTGCCCGTCCAGCATCCCAAAGCGCTCCGCCTCGTTCCGGAAGAGGCGGGCCTCGTCCGCTACGAGCTCCGCGTAGAGCGCCCAGCCTTCCACGTAGGCGGTCCCCTGGGGCCAGAAGCCCAGGGTCCGGAAGGGCGGCAGGTCGTGGAGCTCCATCTCGAGCGCGAGCTGGAAGTGGTGGCCCGGCACGGCCTCGTGGTACGTCGTCGACGCGGCCGTCCAGTAGGCCCGGCTGGGCAGGTCGTACGTGTTCACGAAGTAGATCCCGTTCCGCGAGCCATCCGTGGTCGGCGGGTAGTAATAGGCGCCGGCGGCGTCCTTCTCGAGCAACGGGTCGACCGCGCGGACCTCGCAACCGGCCTTCGGGATCCGCGAGAACCAGGCGGGTGCGGCGTCGAAGGCGCGCTGGACGTCCTCCGAGCAGCGCTCCACGAGCGCGGCGGGCGTCGGCGGGATCTCGGCCGGGTCGGCGTTCAGCGCGGCCCGGTAGGCGGCCGTATCGTCGCCGAAGCCGGCGGCCCGGGCGATGATCCGCCGCGCGACTTCGATCGTCTCGAGCTCCTCGAGCCCGATCCGGTGGAGCTCCTCCGCGCCGACGTCGAGGCTCGTGTACGCCCGAACGCGGGCCGCGTAGCGCTCGGCGCCGCCCGGCGTGGCGCACAGGCCGGGGACGTCGCGGGTGGCCGGGAGGTAGGCGCGCACGGCCTCGAGATAGCGGGCGTCGGCCGGCCGGACGTGCCGCTCCACGGCCTCGAGGATCCGGGCCCGGTCCTCCTCCCGGGCGACCGCGGGGAGGGTCACGATCGGCGACGCCTCGGCCGGGCCGGCCAGGAGGCGCTCCAGCTGGTCAACCGTCCGCTGGGCGACCACGCGGGCCGCGGTCAGGCCGGCCGCTCGTCCCTCGTCCATGAGGCCGATCACGGACTCCGCCATGGCCGGGTATGCGGCCAGGCGGGCGAGCAGCCGCTCCAGGCGCTCCGGCGTGTCCGCTTTCTGGAACTGGACCAGCTCGGGCAGGAGCGCCTGGTGGCCCTGCTGCTGGACGGCACCGATGAGATCCATCCGGGCCTCGTCATCCGCGATCTCCGTAGCCGCGGTAAGGCGGAGGAGGTCGCGCGTGATCCGATCCTCCTCGTCCAGCGAGGTGGCGGGGATCGCGTCGGCCGCGGCGAGCGTCTCGTCGGCCAGGGCTCGTCGGGCCGCCCGGCCCACGGGCCCCGGATCGTCGAGGCGGTCGTCGTAGCGCTCGTCGCCGTAGACGGTGGCGAGCGTGGGGTTGAGCTCGAGCGTACGCTCCCAGGTGCGCGCCGCGAGGGCGGCGAGGTCGGCAGATGCGGTCATGCGGGCAAGGGTACGCCGTCGGCGTGCGGTCCGGCCGGCGTCCACGGCCGAGTTGCCCCGGCGGGGGCGCGCCATGGCCGCGGCGATCCGCGGCGGCGTTCGTGCCGGTGCGTTCGGCCGTCAGCCCTCGAAGAGGGGCAGCTGGTCGCCCGGGCCGTCGGAAGCCGGGTCCAGGCCCACGTAGGGCTGGAGATCCTCCAGCGATGGCGCCGGCAGCGCGGCGAACCGCCGCAGCGCGTCCAGCCGAAGGATGTGCCAGTTCCCCTCGTCCATGGCGCGGCGAAGGACCGGCGCGTGGCGCAACTTCGCGCGGAGGAGCTCGGACCGCTCGGGAACCGTGACCAGGAAGCGGACGATCCGATCGTCGGGCGCGATCCCGCGGCCGCGGCGAAGGACCGGCTCGCCCAGCATCGCCGTCCACTCCACCTCGAAGAGGAAGGCGAACCGCGGGCGCGCGTACCAGAGGCAGTCCACCTGTCCCACGGCGTCGGCGCCAGCCCGGCCCAGGAAGGCGAGGCCGGGGCCGCGCTCGTCGGCGGCAAGGTTGGCTGCCAGCGGCCGGCCAGCCGACCGGCGGCCCTGCTCGCGTGGCGCGATCGAGACGTGGAGCCCCAGCTGATGGCCCAGCTCGGCGAGCAGCGCGATCGTCGCCGTGTGCTCCTCGGTCCGGCGCTGGAGGTGGTCGACGGCAGCCAGCTGTGGTCGGCCGATGCCCGGCTGGGTGTAACTCTTCAGGCACGCATCAACCAGCCACGGATCCGGTGTGTCGGATCCTGCGAACATTGCCCCGATCCCCTCGCGGAGCGCGGCCTCGGACGCCGCAGCCTCCGTGCCGAGCAGGCTGAAGACGGCCCATTCGAGGCGATCGGCGAGCGGCGCCGCGGCGGCAGCTTCGTCGTGTGGGTCGGCCAGCCAGAGGCGGCCCTCGTCCGAGGGAGCCAGCCGCCGCTGGTCTGGGCGCAGCAGCTCGCCATCCACCAGGTCCAGCAGGGCCCGGATCGCGGCCGAGCTCGGAACGGCGGAGGCGCCGGCGTTCGTCGGCGTGGCGTTCGTCGGCGTGGCCGGGGCCGGCGTGACGATTTCGCCGAGTGCCGCGGCCTGCTCTCCCGATCCCGGCGCGCGTTCGCCGGCCGCCGTGGCGAAGCGCCGGAGCTGGCCACATCGGTCCAGGGCAACGAGGACCGGCCCCAGGAGCCGGTCGCGCTCGGCGGGCTCGCCGCGAGCCTGGAGGACGGCGACCGCCGTCTCGGTCACTGCCCGGGCCGCCTCTGAGGGGGAGAACCGACCGTCGATGGCCTCGGGCGCACCGAAGATCCCGCGGCCCGGGACCGATGCCGGATCGCCGGCGCCGCCGGGCGCGGGCCGGAGCGAGCGATTTGCGCGCGTCCGCGGCCCGGGTCCCAGCCGGCCAGTCGGGGCGATCAGCTCGATGCTGCCGCCGGTGCGGGCGCCGGGCTCGGCGAGCCGTGCGTCGACAACGCGCCAGCCCGCGGAGGCGGCTGCGAGCGCGGCGCCCACGAGGCCCGGCGGGCCGTCGGGCTCCAGCAGGATGATGGCTCGCCCGTCGGCGGCGAGCGCCGGGGCCACAGCCTCCAGCCCGGCGCGCAAGAGAGCGGCCCGGGCCGGCGGCCGCGCATCGGCGTCGAAGAGCGGGTCAAGGGGCAGGAGCCGCGCCGCCTCGCTCCCCAGGCACCACCCGGCGAGCACGTAGGCCTCCGAGAGTCGCGGTGGGGTCCACTCGACCGGCGACTGCCCCAATACCAGCCGAACGCGGGCTCGCTCGGCCGGATCCAGGGCGGCGCCCTCCGCCGCCAGCCGTTCGAGCGCATCCGGGGCCGTCACGCGGAGCGAGATCATCGGGGCGCCCTCCACCAGGCCGTCGAGGCGCTCCACGAGCCGCGCCTGGACGGCCACGAGCGGGCCGTTGTCGAGCGCCTGGACGAAGCCGCGCACAAGGGCGTAGCCCTCCTCGAAGGCAAGCCATGGGTTCCGCTCGCGCCAGGCCGGCGAGCCCGGCGCCCGGAGACGTCCGCCGGCGATCCGAATCGAGGTTGCTCGGCCGGGGTACGCGTTCAGGCGCGATGCCGGGAAGACCGCGTGGAGGAAGGCAAGTCGAAGCGCGGAAGTGACCTGGGATGCGCGCAGGTCGCCGTCGATTCGGGCCAGGATCGCGTGGAGCCCGCCGAGCTGCCGCTCGGAGTGCAGGCCGAGAACTGCGTCGGGGAGCGACTCCGCACCGGTGCCGCGAACGGGGAAGCGCCGGCGCAGCTCCTCGCGCACCGCCGCATCGATGGTGAACGCGCTGGCGAGATCGAGGTCGGCCGCCTCGGGAGGCGCCTGGCGCAGCTCGTTGCCCCGTCCGCGGCGATCCAGGCAGGCAGCGCAGCGAAAGGCACGCCGGACGGGGACGGCATCGCCGCCGCCGGCCGGCGGCTCCCAGATGAGCTCCTCGGCGGCGAGCGTCCGTCCGCAGGTTGGGCACAGGGTCGCGAATCGCTCCGTGATCCAGGCGCGGAGGCTGGAGGTCCCGAGCGGCGCCGAACCCACGCCCTGGAACGCCGCGTCGAGGTGGCGCAG
>JADGQG010000137.1 GCA_017882025.1 Chloroflexota bacterium | reverse complement strand
ACGTCTTCTTGATCCACCGGCTGTACTTGTCGGTGCCGAGATTGGCGTAGTTCCACTCGGTCGAGTACATGCCATTGAGCAAGAAGTCGGTCAGGCCGGGCACGACGGCCTCGCACCCCTGCTCCTCGATGACGTCGACCAGGTGGTTATTCGCATCCGGGTGTAACTTGACCAGGATCTCGCCGACCACACCGACGCGGGGCCGGCGCGGCTCCGGGCGCAGGGGCAACGCGTCGAACTCGCTGACGAGCGCCCGGATGAGGCGCCGGTAGCCGGCGCGGCGCCCGAAGGCGGCCGAACGACCGCGCTCCAGGTACTCGCGCAGGATGACGTCCCATCGCTCGTAGAGCCTTGTGGCGGCGCCCGGTTCCGCCTCGTAGGGCCTGACTCGTAGCAGACATCCGTGGAGCAGATCGCCGAGGACGACTGCCTGGATGAGGTGATGGACCAGGCTGGGGGTCCAGGAGAAGCCAGGGTTCTTCTCGATGCCACTCGTCGACAGCGCGAGCACCGGCACCTGTGCGTAGCCGGCGTCACGCAGCCCCTTGCGCAGCAGTCCGGCGTAGTTGGTGGCGCGGCACATACCGCCCGTCTGGGTGATGAGCACAGAGGTGCCGTCGGGGTCGTACCGCCCCGAGGCGAGGGCCTCGACCAGCTGACCGACGACCATCACCGCCGGGTAGCACGCATCGTTGTTGACGAACGTGAGCCCGGTGTCCACGTCTCGCGCGCTGACCTTCTCGAGGACCTCCACGCGGTAGCCGGATCGGCGCAGGGCAGGCTCGAGCAGCCGGAAGTGAACCGGCGACATCTGGGCGGCCAGGATCGTGTGCTCGCGGCGCATCGCCCGCGTGAACGGCACGCGGCTCGTGCCCTTCACTGGGCGCTCGTCGTCCGCCGCCGCTTGGCAGCGCGCGCGGGCGGCTCGTTCGCGCGTCGCGGCGGCAAGAGAGCGCAGCCGGATGCGGGCCGCGCCGAGACCCGATGCCTCGTCGATCTTCAGCGCGGTGTACACGTCGTCATGGGCGCGGAGGATCTCGGCGACCTGGTCGGAGGCGATCGCGTCCAGTCCGCAGCCGAACGAGGTGAGTTGGACGAGCTGCAGTTCCGGGTGTCGAGCCACGACGTCGGCCGCCGCGTAGGTGCGCGAGTGGTACGCCCATTGGTCGCGCACCCGGAGGGGTCGGTCGAGCTCGCCGCCCTCGGGCAGGCCGAGAACGCTGGCTTCGGTGAGGACCGCAGTCCCGAGCCCCGTGATGAGCTCCGGGATGCCGTGGTTGACCTCGGGGTCGACGTGGTACGGGCGCCCAGCCAGCACGATCCCGCGTGTGCCCGTCGCGCGCAGGTGCTCGATCGCACGAGCGCCCTCGGCGCGGATGTCCGCCTTGACCTTGGCGTCCTCTGCGAAACCCAGCTCGAGTGCGGCCGCCGCCTCCGCCTCGGTGACTCCGTCGTCGGCGAACACCTCGGCAAGGCGCCGGGCAAGGGACGGGCGGTTCGCCAGGTTGAGGAACGGGTTGAGGAAACGCACGCCCGCCTGGCTCAGCTGCGAGACGTTGTTGGCGATGACCTGCGGGTACCCGGCGACGACCGGGCAGCTGTAGTGGTTGTCCGCTCCCACGACGAGCTCCTGCTCATAGCTCACCGACGGAAGGAAGATGGTTCCCACGCCGCGCTTGACCAGGTCGATCACGTGCCCGTGGACGAGCTTCGCCGGGTAGCAGACGTTCTCCGACGCGATGGACTCCATTCCCGCTTCGAACGTCTGGTGGCTCGAGTGGCCCGAGACGATCACGCGGAAGCCGAGCGCAGTGAGGGTCGTGAACCACAGGGGATAGTTCTCGTACATGTTGAGGGCACGGGGGATACCGATGTCCCCGCGCGTCGAGCGGGCCTCGGTGAGCCGGCGGTAGCCGAACAGTCGCTTGTAGGTGTAGTCGACGAGGTTGGGCAGGTCGCTCTTGGGTCGCGTCGAGTCCCCGCCTCGCTCGCAGCGGTTGCCGGACACGTGCCGCTCGCCGTCGTTGAAGGAGGAGACCGTGCAGCTGCAGTGGTTCTGGCAGAGCTGGCACGTGGTCTGAGCGGTCTCCACCCGCAGACCGCTCAGCTGGGCGACCGACAGGACGGCGCTGGGACGCCCGAGGACGTAGTTCGACCGCGCAATCAGGGCAGCACCGAACGCGCCCATGAGTGCAGCGATGTCCGGTCGCACCACCTGGACACCCGTGAGCAGCTCGAACGCCCGCAACACCGCGTCGTTGCAGAAGGTGCCGCCCTGCACGACGATCTTCTCTCCGAGCTGCGAGGCGTCCTTGAGCCTAATCACCTTGAACAGGGCGTTGCGGACGACGGCGTAGGCGAGCCCAGCGGAGATGTCGCCCACGCTCGCACCCTGCTTCTGCGCCTGCTTGACCGACGAGTTCATGAAGACCGTGCAGCGTGAGCCCAGGTCGACGGGTGCGAACGACGCGAGAGCGGCGGCGGTGAACCGCTCGAGGTCCAGACCCATCGTCTCGGCGAACGTCTGCAGGAACGAGCCGCAGCCCGACGAGCAGGCCTCGTTAACAGTGATCGAGTCGATGACGTCGTCGCGCACCCTGAGGTACTTCATGTCCTGCCCGCCGATGTCGATCACAGACGTGACCCCTGGGGCGACGTGCTCGGCCGCGCGGTAGTGGGCGATCGTCTCGACCTCTCCGTCGTCGACGTGAAGTGCGGCTTTGACCAGACCCTCGCCGTATCCCGTGGCGCAGGCGCGGGCCAGCACTGCCGTGCGGGGCAGTGCCCGGCGGGCCCGGCGGACGATCTCCGCCGCTGCTCCGACCGGGTCGCCACCGTTGGCCTCGTAGTGGGACCAGACGATGCGCCGCTCGTCGTCGATGAGCACCGCCTTGATCGTCGTCGAGCCGGCGTCGATGCCGAGGAAGCACGCCCCGCTCGCCCGGGCTGTCTCCACGCGCGGGACTCTCGTCCTCGCGTGCCGTGTGTCGAACTCCGCCCTCGCCTCGTCGTCTGCGAAGAGGGGTGGCAGGCGCGGACCGGAGTCAGTGTCAGGACAACGATCACGCGCGCGCGCCGCGAGTTCGGCGAGGTCAACCGCGTCACCGGTGGCCAGCAGCGCGGCGCCGTGCGCAACGGTGAGCTGCGCGTCGGGAGGGACGACGAACGAGCTCACTCGGTCTCCCAGCGACCGCGCGAACGCTGCCCGGAGCTGAGGTAGGAAGTGAAGCGGACCGCCAAGAAGAACCACGGTTCCGCGGATCGGCCGTCCGCATGCCAGCCCGGCGATCGTCTGCGTCGCCACCGCCTGGAAGATCGAGGCGGCCAGGTCCTCGCGGCGAGCGCCCTCGTTGATCAGAGGTTGGAGGTCGCTCTTGGCGAACACCCCGCACCTCGACGCGATGCCGTAGAGGTGGTGGTGCCCTGCCGCCAGGGCGTCCAGGCCGACGGCGTCGGTCCGCAGCAGGGTCGCCATCTGGTCGATGAATGCGCCCGTCCCGCCCGCGCACGTACCGTTCATTCGTTGTTCGGGTGTCGGCTTCAGGTACGTGATCTTCGCGTCTTCGCCGCCCAGCTCGATGACGACGTCCGCCTCCGGCGCCAGATGTCGGACGGCAGCCGTGCCCGCGATCACCTCCTGGACGAATCGCAGCCCCAGGTGCTCGGCCAGGCCGAGCCCCGCCGACCCGGTCACGGCCGAGACCGCAGCGGCTTCGGGGAAGTCCTCCGACAGCTCGGCCAGCAGGCGGGCAACCTCAGCGTGCACGTCGGTGTGGTGACGGCGATAGACGGTCCGGACCGTCTCAGTCCCGTCGAGGAGCACGAGCTTTACAGTCGTCGATCCGATGTCCAGGCCCAGGTGGAGACCAGCCATCGGATTCCCTCGCTGTTCCTGGCTAGACAATAACGCGACGCTCACCGTAGCGTAATCAGTGCCGTGGTCATCCCGGACATTGGTCCGGAAGCGGGGGGGTCGCCCCGGGGGACGACGCCCGTCGAGGAGAGGTACCCCATGGCCAGTCCGCACATCGCACAGACGCGGAAGGAGCGCCACAGACGAGAAGGTGTTCCGGGCCACCGTCGACCTGCTGCGCATGGCGGGGACGGGCGCGGTCACGGTGGAGGCTGTCTCCGCCCGTTCCGGCGTCGCCAAGACGACGATCAACCGTCGATCCCGTCGGTCGCTCGTGCAGATGTGCTGGCGGACAAGCGGGCTACCGTCGCCGGAACTCAGGCAAAGGCCCATCGAGGCCTGCGGAGCGACGTACACCGGGCCTGGCGTCACCGCGGATGGCAATGTTGTGACCGCCAACGAGTCCATGAGTTCGCGGCTGTTCGGGCAGAAGATCAACGAGGTGCTCGCCGGCCAGCACCCTCCTGGCGACTCGAGGCAGGTAGCCATCACCTTGGCTCCACCCCGAAACCGCGCTATCGCTGGCGAGATGGCAACGCCGTTGATCTTGTCCTGCGGGTCGCCCGCACTCTTCACATGCGCGAGTCGAACCGGCTGATCAACGACCTGGCTTAGGCATTCTGCGGCGGTTCTTACACCGTCCCGGGGAGCCCGCCAGCGTTCCCGCAAGCCGAACGTCTTCCGATCATCCCCGCGACACGCGGTCTCCGGAGGAACCTGGGCGGGCCCAGTTCCCGGATACCCCGCCCGCAGTGTTCACCGGGACACGGGCGGCGGTTAACGAGACGCCTGCTTCGCCCTACTGACCTATCTTCGCGGCTTGGCTCCGGCCCGATTGGAGAGACCGAGGCAGTCGGGTCGGTGGTGATCGCACGGAGTCAGCCGAAGCACAACCGTGCAGTCTCGCCTCCCTATATACGGCGACAGGCGTCCTCATCTCGGCATCTTGTGGGTGGTTATGCTCTGGTCCCGCGTCCGAGTTCTCAGGTATCGCCCCGGCCGCGGTGACGGCTACTCCGTCCGGCTCTAGCGGAATTGAGCCTGGAGCACATGGAACAGGCCGTGGATCCGTCACCCTGTGCCACAAATGTGCCACAGGGCCACTGCTGAGGGGTGGTTCCGGCAGATCACGAGGGCGGGCCCGAGCCGCTGACCCGCGCAAACACCGCTTGGCCGCAACCGGGCTCGAACTGATGACCTACGGATTCAAAAACGCGATGTGCCAAAATGTGCCATTTGGGCCCTTCTCCAGGACGGTTCGGTAGGGCCTGAAGCAGATCCTAAGCTTCTGACCAGCACAAATGCGAGGTGGGCCCCGTCGGGCTCGAACCGACGACTTACGGATTAAAAGTC
>JADGQG010000027.1 GCA_017882025.1 Chloroflexota bacterium | reverse complement strand
CCGCACCTGCCCTGGTCCCCTCCCGGCGCCGAACCGAAGCCTGAGCCCCCGGGCAGGAAAGCCGAGGCGCGCCGCCTCACGCGGGTCCGGCGCCTCCGGCACTACCCGATACGGGTGGTCGACGGGATCATCGAGGTCGCCTTCCCGCACCCCTGAGGCCGGGGACTTGCGGCGTACCAGGTCGGGGACCTGCCGCGTGCCACGTCGGGGACCAACGGCGTGCCAGGCACGATGCCCTGCCCGAGGAAGCTCCCCCCCTATGCCGAGCCTCTCAGCCGACCACCGATGTCCAGCCGGCAACCTGCCGCGGACTACCTCGGCACCCGCCGCGTTCTCGGCAGGTTGCCCTGCCGGGGCCGACGGTTGACGGATCCGGAATGGGCCGGTACGCTCGGACGGCTAATGAAGTACCGGCTTGTCAGGGCCGTCGCCGCAACGGCGATCGCCCTGGGGGCCCTCGCCGTCCCCAGCGGCGCTGGTCCCACCCTCGCCGGGTCGACGTGCACAGGCTGGACGAACACCCTCGTCCCGCCGACGACGATCCGGGTCTATCGATCGGCACTCGGGCGGACCGTCACGGTCCCGTTCCGGTCCTACGTGGAGACGGTCATGGCGTCCGAGTGGGGCGCCAGCAACCCGCCCGCGGCCCTGCAGGCCGGCGCGCTCGCCATCAAGCAGTACGGGTGGTACTACGCCGGCGTCTGGCGCGGCGGCCGGGACTCGGCGGGCCGCTGTTTCGACGTGCGGGACAGCTCGTCCGACCAGGTCTACAGGCCGTCGAAGCGGCCAGCGGCCGCCCTCCTGGCAGCGGTCGCGGCCACCTGGCCCCTCTCCGTTCGCCGCTCCGGCACGTTCTTCCCCACCAGCTACCGGTCCGGCCCGGGCACGTGCGGGGCAGGGTCCCCGAATGGGCGGCTCTACCAGCGCCAGGCGGCGGATTGCGCCCGTCGCCTGGGTGAGACGGCGGAGCAGATCCTCCGTCGCTTCTACGGCACCATCGAGTGGGTCTGGCCGGGCGTCAACGACATGACCGGCGACGGCCGCGGGGACGTGGCGACTGTGCAGGCCGCCGCCGACGGGAGCGGGACGGCGGGCCTGCTCACCACCGACAAGGCCGCGCTCGCGGCCGCGAGCGTCAACGCGACGACCGTCCTGGACGTGATCCCGCCGGACGCGACGCTCCTCGGCCGCGTCGCCGCGGATGTCGACGGGGATGGGCGGCGGGACCTCGTCAGCCTGGTGCGCGGCGCGGACGGCGTCGCCGTCCTGCGCGTCATGCTCGCCACCGGGACCGGATTTGCGCCGGCCGCCACGTGGTGGTCGAGCGCCCGTGAGCCGCAACCGTTCGACACCACCACCCTGCGCCTCGTGGCGGGCGACTTCGATGCGGACCGCCGCGCCGACGTGGCGCTGATCCGGGTCACCCCCGGCGACGCGCCACGGACCGACGTGCTGGTCGCGACCTCCAACGGGCGCTCGTTCGGCCCGACGCGAGTCGTGCTGAGCGTGGCGGAAGACCTCTCCACGAGCCGCTTCCTCGTCGGCGACACGACCGGGGACGGCCGCGCTGACCTCGTGATCCTCCGCCCGATCAGCCCGCAGGTCGTGCCGCCGCCGACCGACGGCAGCGCGCCGTCCGCCGTCCCACCCGCCCCGACGGGGACCGCGATCCAGGTCGCGGTGATGTCGACCCGGATGAAGTTGGGCGCGCCGGTCACTTGGATGAATGCGCCGGTCCCGCCGGACGCCCTGAAGGCGGTCGTCGGTGACGCGACCCGGGATGGGCGCGATGACCTGATCGTCGCCGAGCGACAGGCCGACGGATCGGCCCTCCTCGCCGTCTACCGATCCGTCGCCAACGCGAGCATGAGCCGGGTCGTCTACCCCGCCACGCCCAACCTCCCGCTCGCGTTCGACGCCATCCGCCTCGCGACCGCGGATTTCACGGGCGACGGGATGGCGGACCTGATCGTCTTCCGGAACCTGGGACCGGCCGCGGACGGCACGCCGCAGGGCGTCGAGATCCAGCGCTACTGGACGACGCCGAACGGGTTCACCCGGGATGCCTGGGGGACCGATCCCACGCTGGACTGGGCGACCTTCGACCCGCTCTGATCCTCAGGCTTCCTCCGCCGCGTGGGCGGCGGTGCGCGCCTCCACGAACGTCCGGAGGCCGCGGACGACCTCGGCGAGGTCGTCCGTGACCGTGAAGAGCGTCAGGTCGGCCTCGGCGATCGCGCCCGCCGCAAGGAGCGTCTCGCGGAACCAGGCCAGGAGCCCCGCCCAGTAGGCGCTCCCCACGAGGAAGACCGGGAAGTGCTTGATCTTGCCGGTCTGGATCAGGGTGAGCGACTCGAACAGCTCGTCGAGGGTCCCGAAGCCGCCGGGGAAGATCACGAAACCCTCTGCGTACTTCACGAACATGGTCTTGCGGACGAAGAAGTAGCGGAACTCGACGCCCAGGTCCACCCACGGATTGAGCCACTGCTCGTGCGGCAGCTCGATGTTGCAGCCCACGGAGAAGCCGCCGGCCTCGAAGCAGCCGCGGTTCGCCGCGGCCATGACGCCGGGGCCGCCACCCGTGATGACCGTCAGGCTGGCCTCGGCCAGGAGCCGGCCGAGCTCGCGCGCCTGCTCGTAGACCGGGTCGCCCTCGGCTGCCCGAGCGGAGCCGAAAACGGTCACGGCGGGCCCGATGCCGGCCAGCGCATCGAAGCCCTCCACGAACTCGGCCTGGATCCGGAGCGTCCGCCAGGGGTCCGAGTCGAGGAACGCGGTGCGACTCCGTCGAAGGAGGCGCTCGTCGGCGGTTCCGGCCCGCTCCGGCACCTGCCGGTCCATGGCCTCGCGGCGGACGACCAGGCGCCCGGCCCGGAGCCGGTCGCGGCCGTTCGTGATCGGCTCGCCTTCGGTGTCGCGAGCGCGGGGGGGATCCGGTTCGTCGGAGCGGGAGGGGGGCGGGGCGTCGGTGTCGGACATCGGGACCTCCGGGCGAGTGGCGGCCGGGTCAGGAACCCGGGGCGGTGAACCAGGTCTTCCAGGTAGCGTCGGCCGGGCCGGCCGTCAGCGCGTTGCCGTTCCGGACCAGCGGGAGGCGCAACAGGCGCGCATCGGCAAGGAGTCGCGCCGCAAGCTCGGCGTCGTCCATCTGGAGATAGCCCAGGCCGGCGTCCCGCCACGTGCCCGTGGTCGTGTCGGCAAGGGCGGCTGCGCCCAGCTTCGTCACGAACCGCTGCAGCTCGCCGGGCGCGATCGGCTTGCGCCGCAGGTCCACGAAGTGCACGGTGATTCGGCGCTCCTTGAAGAAGCGGAGGGCGGCCCGGGTGGGCCGGCTGTCCTCGCGGCCGAAGACCTGGACGCTGGGCGCGGGAGCGGCGGGCATGCCGCGATCGTAGCGCGCCCGCGCCGGCGCGTCGGCGGGCTCCAGCAGCATGGGTAGGCCGGCGCTACCATCGCAGCGGAGGTGATCGAAGGTGTCCGTCTGGTTCACGGTTCGGCTCGACGACGCGCCCGGTTCGCTTGCTCGGGCCGCGGCGGCCCTCGCCGAGCGGGGCGTCAATATCACGGGGATCGTCGGCGTGGCCGAGGATACGGACGGGGAGCTGATGCTCACCACCAGCGACGCGGCGGCGACGCGCGAGGCATTGACCGCCCTCGGCGTGGCGTTCGACGAGCACGACCCCACCGACCCGCACGGCCTCGCCGGCCCCAGTGCCCTTGCCGACCTGGCCCGCGGCCTGGCGGACCGCTGAACCCGCGGATGCGCCCGTGAGCCCCCGCCGGTCTGCCGCGATCCCAGCGACCGTCGCGATCCGCGTCGTCCACGACGACGCCCCCGGGGCGCTTCCCGCGATCCTCGCCGCGCTGGCCCGGGCGGGTGCGACGGTCCGCACGCTGAGCACGGTCCGCCGACTCGAGGACGCCGGAACCGGGCCGGCCGTCGAGACGGAGATCGAAGTCGAAGGCGTCGACGAGGCGGTGATGGACGTCGCCGTCGCGGGCGCGCCGGGGGTCCGAGAGCGGCGGGCGACCCGCACCATGGACCGGATCTTCGGCAAGCGGATCATCGTCGTCGGCGGCGGGGCGCAGGTCGCCCAGGTCGCGCTGGGCGCCGTTTCGGAAGCCGACCGCCACAACCTCCGCGGCGAGCGGATCTCGGTGGACACGATCGCCCTCGTCGGCGAGGCGAACATCGCGGGGGCGGTCCGGGCGGTCGCGGACCTGCCCCGGGCGCGGTGCCTGGTCCTGGCGGGCTCCATCATGGGCGGCGACATCAGCCGGGCCGCAGACGAGCTGCGCGCGGTCGGCATCCCGATCATCGCCCTCAACATGGTCGGCTCCATCACGGACCACGTGGACCTCGTGGTCACCGACCCCGTCCAGGCCGGCACGATGGCGGTCATGGCGATCGCGGACACCGCGACCTTCGACCTTGCCCGGCAGCGTGGCCGGCGGTACTGAGCGGTGCGGATCGCAACCTGGAACGTGAACTCCCTCAAGGCCCGCCTGGAGAAGGTGGAGTGGTGGCTGGAGCGCGCCGCGCCCGACGTCCTGCTGCTCCAGGAGACGAAGCTCTCGGACGAAACCGCCCCGGTACTCCCCTTCTCCATGACCGGCTACGAGCTGCTCCATCACGGCGAAGGGCGCTGGAACGGCGTCGCGATCGCGAGCCGGGTCGGGCTGGCCGACGTCGTCACGAACTTCGGGGACGGGCCAGTCCGCTCCACGGCGGCCGGCGCATCGGTCTCGCTTGCCGAGGAGGACTTCGACCCGTTCGGCGAGGCTCGAATACTGAGCGCGGTCTGCGGTGGGGTCCGGGTCGTCTCGGTCTACGCGCCGAACGGACGGGTCGTCGGATCGCCGTTCTATGCCGGCAAGCTCGCCTGGTTCGCTCGGCTTCGCCGCTGGCTGGACGAGACGCAGGACCCGACCGCGTCGCTCGTGATCGGGGGCGACTTCAACGTCGCGCCCGCCGACCTGGACGTGTGGGACCCGGCCGCCGCGCACGGCGGGACGCACGTCTCCGAGCCGGAGCGCGCGGCGTTCCGGACGCTCCTGGAGTGGGGGCTGCAGGACACGTGGCGGGCGCGGAATCCGGCGCTTCGACGGTTCACCTGGTGGGACTACCGCGCCGGCAACTTCCAGCGCGACGAGGGGATGCGGATCGACCATCTCCTGGCGACTGCCCCGGTTGCCGCGCGCGTCGTGGCGGTCGAGGTGGACCGCGAGGCCCGTAAGGGCAAGCCCGTCCCGTCGGACCACGCGCCGCTCGTCCTGGACCTGGACGAGCCCGGTCGCGCGTTCGAGCCCGGCTGGTCCGACGCTGCGGCGCGGATCGCCGACCGCATCGCCGCGCGACGGAGCGGCGCCGGCGCCTGAGATCCACGGTCGCCAGGCGGCCGTATCATCGTTCGTAACGGAGGATCGATGACGCCCGACGAACATCACGGCATCGCGCACGTCACGGGGCGCGCCGACCCGGCGGATCACGCCGCGCACGATTCGAGCCATGAGGCGGACCTCGAGCTCGAGCCGCGCCTCATGCCCGACGAGCCGCGGACGATCTCGGAGGACGACCGGCTCCGTTACGAGGGCCACCTCGCGGAGATTCTCACCGCCCTCGGCCTCGACCTCGACGCGCCCGGGACGAGCGCGACCCCGCGCCGCCTCCTCCAGGCGCTCTTCGACATGACGGCGGGCTACGAGGGCGATCCGAAGCTCCTCACCGCCTTCCCCACCGAGTGCCGCGGCGGCGCGAACTGCGAGATCGCCCAGGTCGTCGAGGGCCCGATTCCCTTCTTCGCGCTGTGCGAACACCACGCTCTGCCGTTCTTCGGCAACGTCTACGTCGGGTATGTCGCGCATGAAGGGATCATCGGGATCAGCAAGTTGACCCGCCTGGTCCGGGTCGTGACGCGTCGATTCGGCGTCCAGGAGCGGATGACCTACCAGATCGCCGATGAGCTCGACCGGTTGATGGCCCCGCACGGGGTGGCCGTGTACGCCGAGGCCCACCACCTCTGCACGCAGATGCGCGGCGTCCGCGAACTCCACCCGAAGACGCGAACGACGTCCTATCGCGGCGTGTACGTGGAAAGCCCCCTGCTGCGCGGTGAGTTCTTCGACGTCAGCGGCCTTCGTCGGGCGGAGTTTTGACCCGATCCGATCTCGCGCAGCCGCTGGGCCGCCGAGGAAGACCCCGGCTCGAACGACTCTGGGATCCGACCGCCGCCGCCCCGACGACGTCGGCCCGCTCGCGGCCGGATCTCCGGGGCGGGCAGCTGCTCCCGGGACTCCGCGACCGGTACGACGGCCATCTGAGCGTCGCGCTCCGCCGCGATCGACCGACCGTGATCGCCAACTTCGTCTCGACCCTCGACGGGGTCGTCGCATTCGACGTCGACGGAAGCTCCGGCGGCGGTGAGGTCAGCGGGTTCTCCGATCCGGATCGCTTCGTGATGGGCCTCCTCCGGGCGATGGCCGATGTCGTGCTCGTCGGGGCGGGCACGGTCCGGGCAGCGCCCACGCACGAGTGGACTCCCCGGCGAGTCCATCCAGGGTCGACCGCGCTGTACGCGACATGGCGGCACCGGATGGGCATCGTGAGCCCGCAGCCGACGACGATCGTCGCGACGGCGAGCGGTTCGCTGGATCCGGAGCACCCAGGTCTCTCCGCGGCCGACGTGCCCGTGATCCTCGCCACGACGGAGGCCGGCGCCGAGCGCCTTCGGGCCGCCGGTCCAGCGCCGAACGTGCGGATCGAGATTGCCGGGACCGGCGGGCTGATCGCGGCAACGACCCTGGTCGAGATCGCCGCCGCGTCCGGGGCGCGCCTCGTACTCTGCGAGGGCGGACCGCACCTCATCGGCGACCTGCTCGCGGCCGGATTGCTCGACGAGCTCTTCCTGACCCTGGCGCCCCAGCTGGCCGGCCGCGACGATGCGACGCGCCGGCTCGCGCTCGTCGAGGGCGCAGCGTTCGGCATCGCCCGGGCGCCGTGGGCGGAGCTGAGATCGGTGCGCCGGTCCGGCGACCACCTCTTCCTGCGCTATCGCATCGACGGCCGCGCCCAGCACCGGGACGGGCAGCTCGACGAGCCTGGGGAACGTTCCGACGGGCGCGATCGGCACGTCCCCGTGCCCGCACGCCGGCGACGGCCCGAATAGCGCGGCCTCCGGGGATGAGCCGCACGATGCCGGGCGAGGTGGACCTGGACGAGCTCCAGCGCGACACGTTCGACTATTTCCTGAAGGAGGCCAACCCCCGCAACGGGCTGGTGCCGGACAGCACGCGTCCGGGGGCACCCTCGAGCATCGCGGCCGTCGGGTTCGCGCTGGCTGCCTACGCCGCCGGTGCGGAGCGCAGATTCCTGACGCGCGCCGAAGCGATCAAGCGCGTGCTCGCGACGCTCAGGTTCTTCTGGGACAGCCCGCAGGGGGAAGATCGGGACGCGAGCGGCTACAAGGGATTCTTCTATCACTTCCTGGACATGGAGACCGGTCGTCGTGCGTGGAAATCTGAGCTGTCGACCATTGACACGACCTTCCTGCTCGCCGGGGCATTGGCCGCCGCAGCCTACTTCGACGGCGAGGCGGAGGACGAGCGCGAGATCTCGAAGCTTGCCGACGCGCTCTACCGGCGCGTTGACTGGCGGTGGGCGCAGAACGGCAGCCTGACGGTCGCCCACGCCTGGCTACCGGAGAGCGGATTCCTGAGATACCGGTGGGAAGGCTACAGCGAGGCGATTCTCCTGTACGCGCTGGGCCTGGGTTCGCCGACGCACGCGCTGCCGAAAGAGAGCTACACGGCCTGGACACGGACGTACCGCTGGAGGAAGCTCTACGGCCATGAATTCCTGTACGCCGGGCCGCTCTTCATTCACCAGCTCTCGCACGTCTGGATAGACTTTCGCGGCATCCGCGACGCGTACATGCGCCAGCGCGGCATTGACTACTTCGAGAACAGCCGCCGCGCCACGTTCGCGCAGCAGCAGTACGCGATCCGCAACCCGAAGCGATTCACGGGCTACGGCCGACATTGTTGGGGGATTACCGCCAGTGACGGCCCTGGCCCCGCCATTCGCCGGATCGATGGGGTCGAGCGTCGTTTCTTCGACTACAGGGCACGGAGCATCCCGTACGGGCCGGACGACGGCACCGTCGCCCCGTGGGCGGCGGTCGCCTCGCTGCCGTTCGCGCCCGAGATCGTGCTGCCGACCATCCGGCACTTCCACCAAGCCCACCCGCAGTTGCTGAGCCACTACGGCTTGCTGTGCAGCTTCAATCGGACCTTCACGGACGGGTCCCGATCCGGGAAGGGTTGGCACTCTTCGGGCTACTACGGAATCGAGCAGGGGCCGATCGTGTTGATGATCGAGAACTACCGGTCGGGTTTCCTGTGGGGCTTGATGAAGCGCTGTCCCTATCTCGTCCTGGGCTTGCGCCGCGCAGGGTTCGCGGACGGCTGGTTGGCAACCACGGCCTGATTCACCACCGCCCGAATCCCAGGCCGCTCGGGAGGGTACCGGAGCGATCCACCTGGCAGCGCCCGGACAGATCGATGGCGCGACTCCCCGGAGTCGCGCCATCGAGGTTCAGGCACATCCAGCCTGGCGCCGGGTCACGGTTTGACGGCGGCCCAGCCGGTGTAGATGCCGTTCGCATCGCCGGCGGCCTTGTCGCCGGAGTAGAAGTAGAGCGGCAGCCCGTTGTATGTCACCTGGAGCGTGCCATCGTCTGTCCGCGTGATCGTCCCGATCTTGCCGGTGACACTACTGGCGCCCGCGGCCGTCGAGCCGGCCGGGACCGTGACCGCCGGCCACTTCGTGAGGCACCCGCCGGTGCACGCGCTCGTGCCGCTGTTCGCGACATCCTTCGTGAACGTGTAGACCGTCATCCCATTCGCGCTGGCCACGACGAGCGTGCCCTGGGTGCCCACCGTCGCGGTCATGATGACCGGTCCGCCGGCTGCCGGCGCCCCTGAGGCCGCCGCCGGGGCCGAGGCGGCCGGGGCAGAGGCGGCCGGGGCAGAGGCGGCCGGGGCCGCGGCCGAAGGGCTCGCGGCCGGCGTGGCCGTTGCCGCGCCGCTGCACGCCGCCGCGAAACCGGCCACGACGATGATGGCTGCGGCCATCGTGTTCCTTGAGTTCATCGGTCCCCCTGTTCGTGTCGTCCGTTTGGGTTGGGGAGGGCAGTTGCCTTCCTCCTACCTCCGTCCTACGACAACATGGGCATCGCCGGTTTTCGCCCCCGCCGGGCCGGGCGCCACCTGGAGTTCGAAGATCAGCGCGATGGAGGGACCAGCCATATCCCGGCGTCATTGCCAGCGTCGGACGATGCCGCCATCGTCTGGAGCCTGGACCCGTACTACAGCGAGGGGTTCCCGCCTCGCTCGCCCGCCCGCCCAGAAACTGCGGATCCGCATCGTCAGCCCATAATGCGGGACCCGTCACGCGATGAGCGTGGCGCCCGGAGTCGTGTCCCTTGTTGCGACGGCCTCAAGCCCTCTCGCGCGTGCCACGTGCACCGATCTGACACCTCGGCAGAATCGGGGTAGCCGAGGCGATTCCATCCAGCCGCCTCAATCGAGCGTGACCACCTCGTGCCAGTGCGGGACGTGCACGTCCAGGCCCAGCGCGGCGACCTTCGGGGCGAGCTCCGCCTGCGGTCCCGGATCGCCGTGGACGAGGAAGACGCGCCGCGGGAAGCCCGGGTCGCCGGCGCGCTTGCCGTGCGTGAACCCGGCCAGCCAGGCGAGCAGCCCCGGCTCGTCCGCGTGGGCGGAGAAGCCGCTGATCGAGGCGATCCGGCAGCGGACGTCGCGCACCTGCCCGTCCAGTCGCACGGTCGTTGCGCCTTCCTGCAGGTGGCGGCCCAGCGTCCCTTCGCCCTGGTACCCCACGAAGAGGATCGTCGCCGCGGGATCGTCGATCAGGTTCCGGAGGTGGCCCACCACGCGCCCGCCGGTGAGCATCCCGTTGGACGCCACGATCATGTACGGCCGGCGCGCCTTCGCGATCGCCTGCGACTGCGCCATGTCGGCCACCACGACCTGCTTCGGATAGTCGAGCGGCGTGTCGCCAGACTCGAAGAGCGCCCGCGTCTCGGCGTCGTAGTACTCCGCGTGGCGCCGGTAGATGTCGCTCGCCTTCGAGGCCATCGGCGAGTCCAGGTAGAGCGTCAGGGGCGGGATCTCGCCCGCCGAGACGAGCCGGTCCAGCTCCCAGACGAGCTCCTGCGTCCGCCCGATCGCGAACGACGGCACCAACAGGACGCCCTGGTGCTCGGCGACGAGGCGGACCGTCTCCGCCAGGATCCGGTGCGCCTCACCCGACGGCTCGTGCTCCCGGCCGCCGTACGTGGACTCGCACAGGACGTAGTCCGCGTCGCTCTGTGGGGTCGGGTCGGCGATGATCGGCGCCCCGGTCCGGCCCAGGTCGCCCGAGAAGACGAGGATCCGCTCGGGGCCGCCCGGAACGTCATGCACGCGGAGCCGAATGATCGCGGAGCCCAGGATGTGGCCCGCGTCGAGGTAGGTGGCATGGATCCCGGGCGCGACTTCCTCTTCCTCACCGTAGCGGATCGGCTGGAAGCCTCGGAGGCTCTCAACCGCGTCGCGCTCCGTGTAGAGCGGCGCGTCGAGGTCCGGCTGCAGCGTCGGCCCCGCCGCCCGAAGGGCGACCTCGTGGTCCGGCCGCCCGGGCCCGCCGTCCGGCTGAATCGAGGTGGCGACGTGGGCGCCTTCCGCATGTGCCGCCTCCTGGGCGTGGCGGATGGTCCCCGGGGCGGGGGCCGAAGCGGGCGCGGGCGGCACGGCCTGTGCGGACGTCGGCACGGATGGCGTGGCGCCCGGAATGGGCGTGGCCGGCACGGACGTCGGCGCGTCGTCGACCGTCTCGTGGCTCCGCGCCGCGAAGGCCGCCGCGGCGGCGGTCGGCGCCGTGCCCTGCTCGCCGGCCTCCGCAAGGTCGATCGCCGCATCGAGCGCCGCGCGCTCCTTCGCGTCGTCGGCCTCGGCTCGATCCGGGTGGCGCCGCTCCCAGCGATCCTCGCGCTTGCTGAACTCCTCCTGGAGCCGACCGGAATCCAGCAGCACGAGGCGCGCAAGCTCGATTGTCCCGGCCGTCGCGCGAATCGGGCCCCGAAACCCTTCCCTGACCACGTGCGGGATCAGCCCGCAATGGTCGAGGTGTGCGTGCGTGAGCAGGATCGCATCGAGGGTTGCGGGGTCGTATGCCAGGGGGATCCGGTTCCGGACCGATTCGTTCGGGCCGCCCTGGAACATCCCGCAGTCCACGAGGATGCGTGCCTGGCCGGTCTCGAGGAGGAACTGGCTGCCGGTGACGGTGGTCGCGGCGCCGAGGAAGTGGAGGTCCATATCGCGGATGGTGCCACCGGGCGGGGGACAGTGTGTGGCGCGGACGCGCGGCTCGCACGGCACCTTCGGGGCCTGCCGCCCGTTACGATCGCGCGATGCGCGATCGCTGGTTCGGGAGGAGCGCCGCCCGGCGCCTGCCCGGGCTCCTCGCGGGCCTGCTGCTGTTCGGCCTGGGCATCGCCGTCATGGCGGACGCCGGGCTCGGCCTGGGCCCCTGGGAGGTGTTGCACCAGGGGATCGGGCGCCACACGGGCCTGGAGCTGGGGACCGTCAGCATCCTCGTCGGGATCCCGATCCTCGTGCTGTGGTGGCCACTTGGCGAGCGGCCGGGGATCGGCACGATCCTCAACGTGGCCCTGATCGGGACGGCCACCAACGTCGCGCTGCCGCTGCTGCCGCGGCCGGCGGAGCCGATCGTCCAGCTGGCGATGACGGCGGCGGGCGTCCTCCTGATCGGCGTGGCATCCGGCCTCTACCTGGCGGCGGACCTCGGGCCCGGCCCGCGCGACGGACTCATGACAGGGCTGCACCACCGCTTCGGCTGGTCGATCCGGCGGGCGCGGACGGCGATCGAGCTCACCGCCCTGGCGGCCGGCTTCCTCCTGGGCGGCACCGTCGGGATCGGGACCGTGCTCTTCGCGTTCGGGATCGGGCCCGTCGTCCAGGCGGCGCTCGCCGTCTTCGACCGGGAGGGTCGGGTCGGGCGCGAGCGTCGGCCGGACCTTGCCGAGGAGCTGGGCTCGCCGGGCACGGTCGGCGAGTAGAACTGGACCGGAGGCACGACCGCGATGGTTGATTCCTCGCGACCCGACCCTACGCCAGTGGGACCCCGACGAGCGCGTCGACCGCCACCGCCAGGAAGAGCAGCGTCAGGTAGCTGATCGAGAACTTGTAGAGCCGGATCGCGCCGACGGCCGTGCCCTCCAGCGTGCCCTCCCGGGCGAGATTGCCGGACTTCCACAGGAAGATCGCGCCGAGGACGACCGCCGCGACGAGGTAGATGAGCCCCATCTTCGCGACCGCGAAGAAGATCAGGCTGACGGCCACCAGCAGGACCGTGTAGAGGAAGATCTGGCGAGTCGTCTCGGCCGTGCCGCGGACCACGGGCAGCATCGGCACCCCGGCCGCCGCGTAATCCTTCGCGATCCGCAGGCTGAGCGCCCAGAAGTGGGGCGGCGTCCAGTAGAAGACGAGCGCGAAGAGCATGATCGCGGGCCACGCCACGTTCCCCGTCACGGCCGCCCAGCCGATGACCGGCGGGAGCGCCCCGGCGGCCCCGCCGATCACGATGTTCTGGGTCGTCGTCCGCTTGAGGAGCATCGTGTAGACGAAGACGTAGAAGCCAATGGCGAGCAGGGTCAGGAACGCCGCCACGAGGTTCACGAAGACGGCCAGCAGCCCGACCGAGAAGACCGCCAGCGCGATCCCGAACACCAGCGCCTGCTCCGGCTCGACCGCGTGGGCGGGCAGTGGCCGGCGTCGCGTCCGCGTCATCAACAGGTCGATGTCGCGGTCGAGGTACTGGTTGATCGCGTTCGCCGCGCCGGCAGCAAGCGTCCCGCCGAGGAGCGTCCAGAAGACGATGATCCCCCAGTTCGCCCAGTTCACGCCGGGCAGGTCTCGGGTCGCGAGGACCATGGCCGGGATCGTGGTGATGAGCAGGAGCTCGATGATCCGTGGCTTCGTGAGCGCGACGTAGGCGCGCACGGTCGCGGAGAGCGGACGCGGGACGGGCGTGCTGGGCGGGGCGGACGGACTCGTGGAGTCGGGCGGACCCGTCAAGCTCGTCGTATCGGCATGCGCGGTGGATGGACCCGCAATGGACGCACCGGCGGTGGTCGACGAACCCGCGACGGCGCCCGGCGTGCCGGACGGCATTCCCTCGTGACGGCGGCCATCGCTCGCCGCACCGGGACCGGGGCTCGGGGCCCCTTCGGAGACCCTCACCCTGGCACTGTAGTAGCTGACGAAGACCGCCGCGACCGCCGCGACCCAGATGAACGTGGCCAGCGCGACGTGCAGCGTCTGGGTCCACGGCGCCAGCTGTGTCCAGACCTGGAAGGCGCCGATGACAGCCTGCAGCGGGTAGAGCACCGCCGCCACGGTGACAAGCGCGAAGAGCGCCCGATTGGTGCGCTGCCCACGCCACGCGGCCAGCCAGGTGGCTGCAAGCAGGACGCCGACGATCACTGCCACGTACCGGTGGAGCGCGTTCGTGACAGCCAGCAGCTGCGCCGCGGGCGGCATCTCCGCGAACGGCGGGATGATCGCGCCGCCCATCAGCGGCCAGTCTGGGAAGACGAGCGCGGCGTCGAGGGCCGACACGTTGCTGCCGAAGAGCAGGACCGCGTACGCCGCCACCGCCGTGAGCGCGGCGAGCAGGGTGAAGCGCTGGCTGGCACCCCGACCCGCCATCCGCGCGGGGTACGCGCTGCGGACCAGCAGGAAGGCGAGCAGGCCAACCACAGCGAGGGCCGTGGCGAGATGCGCCGTGACGGACGGTCCCGAGTTACCCAGGCGAACCGTCTCCTCTCCCAGCCAGGCCTGGAACCCGACGAGCGCAACCGCCCCGAGCGACGGCAGCACGAGGCCCGCCCGATCTCTGTGGTCAAGCAACGCGAACGCCGCAATGCCGAGCACGAGGAGACCGATCACCGCGGCGATGAGGCGGTGGGTCCACTCCGCCCAGGCCTTGAAGTCGCCGAGCGGCGGGACCGCCTGGCCGTAGCAAAACGGCCAGTCGGGGCAGCCCATGCCGCTGTCGGTCGCGCGCACCACGACCCCGACGATGACGAGTGCGAGCGTCGCCGCAAGGGTCACGCCGACGAGCTTCTGGAACCGGGTCACCGAACCTCCGCGGAGCTCCCGGCACGCCTGCTGCGGGGCGGTGAGCACGCCGGCCGGGACGCCGGCGGATTGTAGCGTGACTCGCCCGCCGCGGCCCTGAGAGCGACTTCGGGCCGGGGAGCGTACCCTCCGGGCGTGCGTCCGTCCGTCCGCCTCGCGATGGGTTGCCTGCTCGCCGCATCGCTCCTTGCGGCCTGCGCTGGGAATGTCGCCAAGAGCCCCGCTCGGGCGACCCAGGTCGCAGGGCCGGTCGCGTCCGGCGATGCGACCTGCAACACGGACGCGCTTCCCGGCTGGCCGAAGGCCGGCCAGGTCACCACGAGCGGCATCATCCCGGTCCTGGC
>JADGQG010000136.1 GCA_017882025.1 Chloroflexota bacterium | reverse complement strand
GACACGAAGGTCCGACGGGCAATCGAGTTCCTGGAGGACGGCGACCGGATCAAGGTGGCCGTCCAGTTTCGCGGTCGAGAGTTGACCCACCCGCATCTTGGGCGGGAATTGCTCGCGAAGTTCGCGGACCAGATCAAGGACCACGGCGTCCTGGAGCGGGCACCGCTCCTCGAGGGAAAGTCCATGCATATCACGATCGCTTCGACCCACAAGCCGAAGCCGCGCGAGGCGACCGGCGGGGCAACCGCCCCGGACGGGACGCCGCAGCTGGACGAGACGGAGGGTGCCGCCCCGGCGGCCGCGGTCGACGCAGCGGGCCCCACGCCCGCCGCACCAGCGGGAGAGTGAGGCCGGCGTGCCGAAGCTGAAGACCCACAAGGGAGCCCAGAAGCGGATCGGGGTGACCGGGAGCGGGAAGGCGATCCGCGTCAAGTCGTGGCGGGGCCACCACCTGGAGCTGAAGTCGTCGCGGCGTACGCGCCGGTATGACGGCAAGGCCGTGCTCGGCAGCGAACATGCGAGCCAGATCAGGCGCCTCCTCCCGTACCTCAAGAAGGGCTGACCCATGGCTCGCGTCAAGCGCGGCGTCACCGCGCACAAGCGCCACAAGCGCCTCCTGAACGCGGCCGAGGGTCGCAAGGGGACCCGCTCGCGGCTGATCAAGCCGGCCCACGAAGCGCTGCTCCATGCGCTCGCCTATGCCACCCGCGACCGCAAGGTCCGGAAGCGTGACTTCCGCCAGCTCTGGATCATCCGGATCAACGCGGCGGCCCGGATCCACGGCCTGACCTACAGCCAGCTCATCCGGGGCCTCCGGACGGCCGAGGTCGAGATCGACCGCAAGATCCTGGCCGACATCGCCGTCCGCGACGACGACACGTTTGGTCGGATCGTCGAGGTTGCCCGCGGCGCCTGACGGCATGGCCGGGCCTCGCGACCCGGTCTCTCCCGCCGCTACCCGGGACCCTCGCGCCGATCGTCGGGCGCGGGGGTTCCCGATTCCGAACCAGCAGCCCAGCCGTCCAGGGACTCCCAGGAGGAACGTCTCCGCTCGTGGACCTCGCCACGCTGACCAGCCAGCTCCGCGCCCTCGGTGAGGAGGCGCTGCCGAAGATCGCGGCCGCGCCGGACCTCGCGGCGCTCGACGAGCTCGACGTCGCCTACCTCGGGCGGAAGGGCGGCGCGCTCTCCGGCCTCATGCGCGGGATCGGGCAGCTTCCCGCCGAGGACCGGCCCCGCGTCGGCGTCGCGGTCAACGAAGTCCGCGAGGCCGTCGAGGGCGCGCTCGCGAGCGCCCGGCAGCGCACGTCCCAGGCGGCCCTGGCGGCGCGCCTCGCCGCCGAAGCGATGGACGTCACGACGCCCGGCCGGCCGATCGCACGTGGAAGCCTCCACCCGATCCAGGAGACGATCAGCCGGATCGCGGAGATCTTCGGCCAGTTCGGGTTCGTGACCTACGAGGGGCCGGAGGTAGAAAGCGACGCCACGAACTTCCAGATGCTCAACATCCCGCCGGATCATCCTGCCCGGGACCTCTGGGACACGATGTATGTGGACATCGACGGGGGCCTCCTCCGGACGCACACTTCGCCCGGCCAGATTCGCGTCATGCACGCGGAGAAGCCGCCGATCAGGGCGCTCCTGCCGGGCCGCTGCTTCCGCTACGAGGCGGTCGACGCGTCGCATGCCTCGGAATTCTTCCAGGTCGAAGGGCTCATGGTGGACGAGGGGACGAGCCTCGCCGACCTGCGCGGCCTCCTCGACGAGTTCGCCCACGCGATGTTCGGCGCCGGGCGGGCCACGCGCTTCCGGCCCGGCTACTACCCGTTCACGGAGCCGTCCGTGGCATTCGACGTGGGGTGCCTGGTCTGCGGCGGGACCGGCTGCCCCGCGTGCGGGCGGACAGGCTGGATGACGATTCTCGGGGCGGGCATGGTCCACCCGGTCGTTCTCCAGCACGGCGGGATCGACCCGGAGCGCTACCAGGGCTTCGCGTTCGGGATGGGCGTGGAACGGATCGCGATGCTCCGTCACGGGATCGGCGATGTCCGGGTCTTCCTCGACAACGACCTGCGCTTCCTGGAGCAGTTCCGATGAGGATCCCGCTCGGCTGGCTGCGCGACTACGTGGACCTCGACCTGTCCCCGGAGGCGCTGGCCGAACGGCTCACGCTCCTGGGATTCGAGGTCAAGGGCCTCGAGCGCTGGGGTTCCGAGTGGCGCAACGTCGTCGTCGGCGAGCTGCTGACCGTCGAGAAGCACCCGCGGGCCGACCGCCTCTCGCTTACCAGCGTCCATGTGGGGGCGGCTGAGCCGCTCCAGATTGTCTGCGGCGCGACGAACATCGCACCCGGCCAGCGAGTCCCGGTGGCCCTGCCGGGCGCGGTCCTGCCCGGCAACCGCGCCATCGAGCGGACCGAGAAGATGGGCGTGGTGAGCAACGGGATGCTCTGCTCCGGGGACGAGCTCCGGTTGAGCGTGGACGGCGAGGGGATCCTCATCCTGCCCGCCGGGACGCCCCTGGGCACGGCCCTCACGGACCTCTACGGCGACTGGGTGCTGGACGTGGACGTGAAGCCGAACCGCGGCGACGCGCTCTGCCTCGTGGGGCTGGCGCGCGAGGTGGCGGCCGTCACCGGCAGCGTGGCGCGCTTCCCGGAGATCACGCTGCGCGAGGATGGCCCGCCAATCGGCGAGGTCCTGGCGGTCGGCGTCGAGGACCCGGAACTCTGTCATCGCTTCGTCGGGCGCAGGGTGAGCGCCGTCCGCGTCGGGCCGTCGCCGGAGCAGGTCCAGCGGCGCCTCCTCGCTGCCGGGATGCGTCCCGTCAGCAACGTGGTGGACGCCACGAACTACGTGATGCTGGAGCTCGGCAAGCCGACCCACGCGTTCGACGCCGGCGCCGTGGCGCGCGACGCCAGGGGCCGGGCTGCCCTCGTCGTGCGGACGGCCCGCCCCGGCGAGCGCCTCGAGACGCTGGATCACGTCGAGCGCGCGCTCTCACCGGAGACGCTCCTCATCGCGGACGAGAACGGTCCGCTCGCGATCGCCGGGGTCATGGGCGGGGCCGCATCGGAGGTGGGGGAGTCGACAGCCGACGTGATCATCGAGTCGGCGGTCTTCGATCCCGTCAGCGTCAGGCGGACCGCATTTCGATATGCGCTTCGCTCCGAGGCAAGCCTCCGCTTCGAGAAGGGCCAGGAGTCCCGGCTCGCCTGGATCGGCGCGGACCGGGTCACCGAGCTCATCGCAACATGGGCCGGCGGCAGCGTCGCCGCCGGCCGAATCGACACCGCTCCGGACGAGCCTGTACCGGCCCGGGTCGGGTACCGGCCGGCGCGCGTGGACCTGCTTCTTGGGACCCGTCTCGGCCCCGACGCACAGGCTGCCCTGCTCGCGCGCGTCGGCATCGCCACCGAGCCTGCGCCGGACGGGTCGGGGGTGGTCATCGCTGCCGGCGCGACACCGCGCAGCGTCGCCGTCGCTCCAGGTGAGGCACGCGACGCGGTCGTGCCCCCGTGGCGCCGTGACCTTCTTGTTGAGGCCGACATCGCGGAGGAGGTCATCCGCATTGCCGGATACGAGACCGTCACGGGAAAGACGCCGGACACGGCAATGCCCCATGTGCGGCCGAACCCGCTGGAGCTGCGCGACGCACTTCGGCGCGCGCTCGCTGGCGCAGGCCTGACGGAGGTCGTGACGCCGGCGCTCGTCCCCGGATCAGCGGCGGCCACGCTCGGGTGGCCGGTCCTTGCGGCGGACGGCGTGCCGGGCGAGGCAGCCGTCGACGGCCTGGTCGTGACCGTCACGAACCCGCTGTCCGAGCGCCACGCGGTCCTCCGGCGCGGTCTCGTGGGGAGCCTGCTGGACGTCCTCGCGCTCAATGAGCGGCACGGCCGGGGCGACGTCGCGATCTTCGAGGTCGGCAAGGGCTATGCGCAGGCGCCCGACGGCACCCCGGCCGAGTGGTGGCGCCTGGCCTTCCTCGTGACGGGCTCCGCCGCTACCCCCGCCTGGAACGTCCCGGCACGCACGTACGACCTCGACGACGCGAAGGGGATCGTGGACCTGCTGGCCCGGGTCCTGGCGATCCCGGACCCTGCCTGGGTGTCGCACCTTGACGGGGCGCCGCTGCATCCGGGACGCGCCGCGCGCGCCGTGGCCCCGGGGACGCTCGCCGGGCTCATCGGCGAGCTCCACCCGTCGGTCCTCGCGGCGTGGGACCTTCGGGCCGAGCGCGTCCTCGTGGCGGAACTCGCGATCTCGGGTCTTTCGGCGGGTCAGCTGGTCCCCGTTCGGGTGGCGTCGGTCGGGCGCTTCCAGCCGTGTGAGCGTGACCTCGCACTCGTCGTGCCGGAGCCGCTCGCCGCGGCGGACCTGGCGGCGACGCTCCGGGCGGCCGGCGGCGACACGCTCCGGCAGGTAGCGCTGTTCGACATCTACCGCGGCGCGCCGCTGGCAGCCGGAGAGAAGAGCCTTGCGTGGCGCGTCGTCTTCGCCGCCGACGAGCGGGCGCTCACCGATGACGAGGTCGACGCGGACGTCGCCCGGCTCGTCTCCGCTGTCGCGTCCGCCCACGGAGCTCGCCTGCGCACCTAGCCGTGAGAAGGTCGCAGCTCGGCCCGGTTGCAGGTGCGCCGAGCGCGGACGTATCCTTGCGAGGGGTCCGCCGAGAGAGATCGGGGCGGGCGTGGTCGGCGCTGCGAACGCGCCGCGATATGGGGAGTCTGCGTGGACGTCGTCGGCGCCATCCGGAGCCTGAATCTCTTCGACGTGCTCGTGGTCTTCTTCGTCTGCGTCTTCTTTCTTGCCGGGTTCGTCCAGGGGACGCTGCGCAGGCTGATCGGCCTGGCGATCCTCGTCGTCGCCATCCTCTTCGCCATCAACCTTCGTGATCCGCTGGGCTCGTGGCTGGGGCAGTACTGGACGCAATATCCGAAGGAATACTCGACCATGCTGGCGTTCGGGGCCAGCTTCGTCGTGATCTACCTGGCTGGCTCGATCCTGGTCCAGGTGTTCTACCGGCGAACCCAGCTCTTCAAGCGATCCACGGTGATCGACGAGATCGTGGGCGGGCTCCTGGGGGTCCTGCAGGCCCTCCTGCTGGTTGGCGCGATGATCATGATCCTGGACTCGTTCTTCCGCATTTCGGGCATCGCGCAGAACCGCAACGAGATCGGGATTCTCCGCGACATCTTCCGCTTCTACGATCCGTCGCAGACGGCCATCCTGTTCCGCGACTCGCTGATCCCCGCCTTCCTGGCGCTGTTCGCCTGGATCACGCCGGCGGGGCTCCGCGCCCTCTTCGCCTGACGGCCACGGACCCGACGGCAGGCGAGC
>JADGQG010000026.1 GCA_017882025.1 Chloroflexota bacterium | reverse complement strand
GATGCGCCCGAGATCCAACGGAAGCCAGGTCTTGTCGAGCGGCGACCGGCCGGCCAGCGTCATCAGCACGACGCCGACGGCGAGGAGCCCGACGCTCAGGAGCGTGCCCGCCCGCAGGACCCGGGCGATCCACCCCTCCACCCGGGCGGCGCGGGACGCCGCGGTACCGGCGCCGATCGGGGCAGAAACGATCATCCCAGGGCCCGCAGCGTCATCTGGATCGCCGTCAGCGCAAGGACCGCTACGAACAGGAGGCGAAGCACGCGAAGGTCGATTCGCTGCGCGACCCGCGACCCGACCATGGCACCGGCGAATACCCCGACCGCGGTTGGGCCCGCAACGAGCGGATCGATCCCTCCCCGCATCAGGTAGACGATCGCGGACGCCGCGGCCGTCACTCCGATCATCAGGTTGCTGGTCGCCGTGGCAACCTTGAGTGGGACGCCCATCACGAGGTGCATGAGCGGCACCTTCACGATCCCGCCGCCAACGCCGAGCAACGCAGAGACGAGGCCGGCGAAGACACTCCCGCCGATCCCCGCTCCCAGCCGCGTCGGGCGATACCCGGGCCCGGCGAGCGCCGCGCGGAACGCGCCGGGCGTGTCCGCGGGGCCGACCGGGTCCTCACCGGGTTCGACGGGTCCAACGCCCTCGCGCGCGGCCGTCACGCCGCGCCGCAACATCGTCGCGCCCGTGTATGCGAGCAAGATCGCGAAGAGGCCCGCGAGCACGCGGTCCGGGAGCAGGAACGCGACCAGGCCGCCGACGAGCGCACCGGACGCCGTGAACACCTCCAGGAGCATGCCAAGGCGCAGGTTGGCGAGGTGGCGCTCCAGGTAGACGCCCGCCGCGGCGCTGCTCGTCACGATCACGCAGACGAGGCTCACGCCGACCGCCTCACGGAAGGGCAGCCCGAAGCCGAACGTGAGCAACGGGACGATGAGGATCCCGCCCCCGAGGCCCAGCAGGGAGCCGAAGATCCCCGCCCCGAAGCCGCCGCCCGCCAGGAGGAGCAGGACGGTCACCGCCCGACGACCGTCCGCGTCTCCGTCATCGGGGCCCGATCAGGGGCGGAGGTGCTGCGGGGCGTAGGGCAGCAGCGCCACGAGTCGAGCGCGCTTGAGCGCCACGGAAAGTTCGCGCTGGTGCGCGGCGCACGTGCCGGTCTTCCGGCGTGGCTCGATCTTCGCGCGTTCGGACAGGTAGCGGCGGAGGCGGCTGACCTCCTTGTAGTCGATCTGGACCGTCTTGTCCGCGCAGAAAGCGCAGACCTTCCGGCGGCGGCGGTCGCGGTAGTAGTCGTCGCGCTTCTTGCGGGCTGCGGGAGGCATCGTGTCAGCTCCTGTGGTCGCAGGCGGCGCCGATGCGGCGAACGCCCGGGGAATACGTCAGAACGGAAGGTCGTCGATATCGGAGGGGGCGTCATCCGGGCCGGCCGCCTCGGGGCGCCGGATCGGCGAGACGGTCGCGCCTGCCGGCCGGGAATCGCCGGGGAACGGCGCCGCTTCAGCGCTCTCTTCGCGAGGCCGGCGGTCAAGGTTCGTGACCTGGTTGGCGATCAGCTCCGTCGTGTACCGCTTCTGGCCCTGCTGGTCTTCCCACTGCCGGGTCTGTAGACGGCCCTCGATGTAGACCTTCATCCCCTTGCGGAGATGCTCGGCAGAACGCTCGGCCAGCTGCGCCCAGGCGACCACCCGGAACCACTCAGTCTCTTCCTGCCAGGCGCCGTCCTGGCCTTTGTAATTGCGATTGACGGCGACGGTGAACTGCGTCACGGCCTGGCCGCTCGGCGTGTACCGCATCTCGGGATCGCGTCCGAGATTCCCGATGATCATCACCTTGTTCAGGGACACCTGAACGTCCTCCTCGAACCTGCCTGGGTCGGGATCAGTCGACGGCGGCTGGAGCGGCTTCGCTCTCGGACTCGTCGATCTGCTCGCCGGCCGGCTCCTCGTCCTCCTCGATGTCCGGGGCCGGAACGAGGTCGGCGACATCGTCCACCTTGCCTCGAGCGGCCTTGAGCGGCCGCTCCACGCGGATCACGAGGTGCCGAATTACGTCCTCCGTGATCAGGAGCGTCCGCTCCAGGTCGATGATCGAGTCGGCCGGGGCATCGAAGTGGATGATGTGATAGGAGGCCTCGCGGTACCGGTCGATCTGGTACGCCAGGCGCCGACGGCCCCACGGGGCCGCCTTGACGATCTGGCCGCCGGTGCCGGAAATCTGCCGACTGACCTTCTCCAGGAGCGCCTGGACGCGGTCATCCGGCGCATCCGGCCGGATCACGAGCATGAGTTCGTAGCGGCGCATGGCCGTTCGACTCCTTCCTGTGGGGTATGCCCCGCTCGTGGCCCCCGGAACCCGGGACGCCAGGCGGAGCAGAAAGGGCTCGCGGAGTCTACCACGGACGTTCCACGAGCCTCCGTGCGCCTTGTCGATGCCTCCGTGCGCCTCATGTATCCTTGGGCCGTAATCATCTGCAGCCGGGGACCTTGCCAGCGTGCCGTCCAGCACCATCCTCGTCCTCGAGACGAACGCACAAGCCGCCGCCATCGAAGGCCCGCTGACCAGGATCGGCTACCAGGTGACGACCACGGCGGACCCGGACGACGCCGTACAGCGTGCCGGCGAATTTGCGCTCGTGATCGTGGACGTCAGCTCCGGGCGCGCAAGCGGCGTCGACGTCTGCCGCGAGATCCGCAGCACCGCGGCGTTCTCGGCCGTCCCCGTCCTCTGCATGAGCCAGACCGACGACGTCGAGGAGCGCGTCCGCTACCTCGAGGCGGGCGCGGACGACGTCATCGCGAAGCCATTCGACTCGCGCGAACTCGAGGCGCGCGTCGAGGCGGTGCTGGTCCGCTTCCACCGCTCGCGCGACCTCGCGCCGCTCGTCCGGGCCGACGACGGGGCTCCGACGCGCCGGAGCATCATCGCCTGTTTCAGCCCGAAGGGCGGCGTCGGGACCACGATGATCGCGGTCAACGTCGCAACCTGGCTCGCCTCGCGGGCGCCGGGTCGCGTGCTCATCGTGGACCTCGACCTCCAGTTCGGCCAGGTTGCCACGCACCTCAACCTCAAGCCGCAGCTGACCATCGCGGAGCTGGCGCGGGACGACCAGTCACTTCGCGAACCGGAGCTGCTTCGCGCCTACTCGATCGAGCACGCCAGCGGGCTCGCAGTCCTCGCCGCACCGGGAACCCCGGAATCCGGGCGCCTCATCACGTCCGAGCAGGTGAACCTCGCGCTCTCGACAGCCCGGACCGCCTACGACACGATCGTGATCGACGCAGGGTCCGAGCTCGACGAGCGGTCCCTCGCGGTGCTGGAGCGGGCCGAGGCGGTGGTGATCCCGATTGCGCCGGAGATCGGCGCCCTCAAGGCTCTTCACTCGCTGCTCGAATACCTCACCGAGGTGGGCTCGGCGGCAGCCTCGGCGACCTTTGTGCTCAACCACCTGTTCGCCCGCGAGATGCTCTCCATGAAGCAGATCGAGGCGGCGATCGGGACGAAGGTCGAGGCGGAGATCCCGTACGACCCCGGGCTCTACTTGAAGGCGATCAACGAGGGGATCCCGATCGTCCGCGGCGCCCCGGCCTCGACGCCGGCCCGTGCGCTCGGCAAGCTGGCGGCGGCCGTTGCCGGCATCGAAGAAGGCTCCGCCTCGATTCAGGACGACCGCCGGGGCCGCCTCGGGGGGCTCCGCCGGCGCGGGTAGCCACTCCGGGGGCACCGGCGCCACGGCGGCCCGCCGCTCTTCATTGACCGGTCGCGCTGACCGCGGCCTGGCCCGGCATCCCGATCGAGATCGTCCCCAGCCAGGCGTATTGGCAGGTGGGCCTGGCCATCAGCACCGGCACCCTGCCCAGGACCACTTTCGCGGAACCCGGTGTCCCTGGGCCGTTGGGGACCGGTATTCAGGGCATTGGCGTGTGCACGCCACGGGCGGCCGGTGTCGCCGCGATCACAGCCGGGATCGTCGGCGAGTTGCACATCCCGAACGTTGGGATGTTCGCCATCGGGATCGTGTCTGCGATGGTCGCCATCGGGCAGCACGCCGGCGGTCACTTGGGGCCCTCTCGGGACGGCCTTCAGCGGTACCGGCGGGCCCAGGCGCATCGTGCATGACAGCATGGCCGTGTTGACCACCAGCAGCGGCGGCGTCTGGCTCTCCCCTGCTCCCGCGCCCGGGTGCATCCCTCGCCGGCCAGGATCCGCTCGTCGCGGAGTCTCGCACGGCAACCCATGCCTGATCGAGCCGGCGTGGCCGCCCGATCGTTCCCGATGGTGGTACCGAGGGGGAGATTCGAACTCCCACGGGCTCTCGCCCAGCCGATTTTAAGTCGGCCGCGTCTGCCTGTTCCGCCACCTCGGCGTCAGGTTTGGAATCGTAACGCCCACCGGGCCGGCGGGCGTCGCGTGCGGGAAGCGTGGAGGCGACGGTGGGATTCGGACCCACGCATAGAGGTTTTGCAGACCTCCCCCTTAACCACTTGGGTACGTCGCCCCTGGAGCGCCGGCGTGGAAACCGGCGATGCTGGCTGGCCCTCGAGGATTCGAACCTCGGTTCACGGATCCAAAGTCCGCTGTCCTACCGCTAGACGAAGGGCCAGCGGAACCGGGGCCGCGCACGTCCGGAGATGAATGGAGCGGAAGACGGGACTCGAACCCGCGACCCTCACCTTGGCAAGGTGATGCTCTACCAACTGAGCCACTTCCGCTCGATGACCGCGTCCAGGGTGGTGGTGCCGAGAGGCAGAGTTGAACTGCCGACACCGCGATTTTCAGTCGCGTGCTCTACCAGCTGAGCTATCTCGGCCCGCAGGCCCCGCCGGACGTCCCCGCCCGTCGGCGTCCGAGAAGGTACCACGGGTAGCCCCTCGTCGGCAAGACGCGGCCGGTCGCGACGCGCTCAGTCGAGCCCGGCAAGCTCGGCCTCGACGGTCGACGCGAGCGGCGTCTCGCCGCTCAGTGCCCGGAGCCGGTTGATCCGGTCGACGATCGGCGGATGGGTGGAGAAGAGCCCCTTCGAGCGTTCCTCGAACTTCTTGATCGGGTTGGTGAAGTAGAGGTGTTGGGTAGCGCGATTGGCGACCTCGAGCACCTCGCGGTCCTCCGAGATCGCCGCCAGGGCCCGCTCCAGGCCCTGCGGGTTCCGGGTGAGCTCGACCGACGACGCGTCGGCCAGGTACTCGCGCTGTCGGCTTACGGCAAGCTGGACGAGCCGGGCGAAGAACGGCGCGACGATTGCCAGCACGAGCGCGAGCACGAAGACGATCACCTGGAGGCCCCCGCCGCCGTCCCGGTCATTCGAGGAGCGGCGTCCCCCGCCGAAGCCTCCCCAGAAGGTGAAGCGCAGGAAGAAGTCGGCCAGGAGCGCGACCGTCCCGACGAGAACGCCGACGAGGAGCGAATAGCGGATGTCGTAGTTGCGCACGTGCGACAGCTCGTGGCCAATCACGCCCTGGAGCTCTTCGCGGTCGAGCTTCTCCAGGAGCCCAGTCGTGACGGCGATCGAGGCATGCCGTGGATCGCGGCCCGTGGCGAAGGCGTTCGGGGCCGAGTCGTCGATCAGGTAGACGGCCGGCATCGGGATCGCGGCCGCCAGCGCCAGCTCCGTGACGACGTTGATCAGCTGGGGTTGCTCTGCCGCGGTCACCGGGCGAGCCTTCGACACGCCGAGGACCACCTTGTCGCCGGTGTAGTAGCTCGCGAGGGATGAGACGATCGCGATGATCCCGAAGATGCCCAGCCAGCCGAGCCCTGCTCCTGTCTGGCCGGTGGTCCCGTAGCCGATCGCGAAGCCAAGAACGGCCAGGAACAGGATGAGCACGAGCATCAGGAAGAACGAGTTGCGCCGGTTCGCCGCGATCTGGCTGTAGAACGTGCCGGCCATCAGGGCGCCCCGTTGTCCGCCCGTCAGCGCAGGGTGACGACGGGCACGTCCTGGGCCTCAGGCTCAGCCGCGAAGAAGTCTCGCTTCGTGAAGCCCAACGGGCCGGCCACGAGCACGGCGGGGAACGTCTGGAGCGTGGTGTTGTACTCGTTCACGGTCGCGTTGTAATGCTGGCGGGAGAAGCTGATCTGGTTCTCCGTCGTTGTCAGCTGCTCCTGCAGGCTGAGGACGTTCTCATTGGCCTTCAGCTGCGGATAGTTCTCCACCACCGCAAACAGCGAGCGCAGGGCGCCGGTAAGCGCGTTCTCGGCCTGGGCCTGCTGCGCGGTGACCTGCCCCGTCGCGCCGGCGGCGACGGCATTCGCCCGGGCCTCGGTCACGCGAGTGAGCACGTCCTGCTCGAAGTCCATGTAGCCCTTGACCGCGGCCACGAGGTTCGGCACAAGGTCGTGGCGCCGCTTGAGCTGGACTTCGACCTGTCCAACTGCCTCGTCGACCCGGTTGCGGCGTGCGACGAGCCCGTTGTAGATCAGCACTCCGACGACGGCCAGGACGACGATGATGACAAGCAGGATGATGACGGGTTCCATCAAGGGCCCTCCGCGTTCGCGCGGCGCCACTCGGCGGCCGCTACCGGCAGTGTACGGGAGGGACCGCACATCCTTCGTGCCGACCCAACGCTGGTGGGCGGTGGAGGGCTCGAACCTCCGACCTCCTCGGTGTAAGCGAGGCGCTCTGACCAACTGAGCTAACCGCCCGTGAGAACCGGAACGCGGCCCGAGACACGGGAGAGGCGGCTCCGGACGGAGCCGCCTCGATCAGGTCCGAGAGGGTGGTGCCCAGGCCGGGACTTGAACCCGGATGAGTTGCCTCATACGCCCCTCAAACGTACGCGTATACCAATTCCGCCACCTGGGCTTCGAGTGTGGCGCACTGTTCGCTTCCCGATCGAGTGGTACCGAGGAAGGGATTTGAACCCATACGCCCTTGCGGACACTAGCTCCTGAAGCTAGCGCGTCTACCGATTCCGCCACCTCGGCACGCTACCGAACGAACGGCGAGGGTCACCGCCCGACCGAAGACCATGCTATCACGTCCCAGAACCGGCCACTGGGATCCGAGACCGGGACGGCCCGCGGCCCGACGAGCCGGTCCGAGACGACGAAGACGCTGTCACGGAAGAACAGCGGCAGGATGGGCTCGAGCTGGCCGAGGAGCGCCTGCAGACGCGTGTATGCGGCGGCACGCGCCGCGTCCGTCCCGGGCGCCCGCGCGGCGGCGAGGGCAGCGTCGAGGGCAGGGTCCTGGAATCCCGAGACGTTCGCGCCCCCGGCCTGGACCTGGGAGCTTGCAAGGAGCGGGTACGGGTCGGGATCCAGCCCCACGTTGACGTCGGCGACGGCCGCCACGAACTTGGCGCTGCGCAGGCGATCGACAAGGTCGCCGGCCGCGAGCGAGGTGACCGTGGTCGGGATCCCGAGCGAAGTCCAGGCGGCGGCGACCCGTGCGGCGGCACCCGCCGTGACCGGGTTGACCGTGGCGTCAACCGCCAGCAGCTCAATTGTGACTGGCTTCTTCGCTCGCGGCGGTAGCCATCCGGCCCCGGACCTCGTCCAGCCGGCGGCGCGCAGGCCGGCAGCCGCCGCGTTCGGGTCGTACGCCACGGCCGGCGCAGCCTTCGGGTCATAGGCCCACGACGAAGGCGGGATCGGCGTGTTCGCCCGCTGCCCGGACCCAGCAAGGACGTCCGTGACGAGGCGGCCGCGGTCGAGCTCCGCGAGGAGCGCCGTCCGAACCCGCGCGTCGCTGAACGGCCCGGCCCCCGGCCGCAGGTTGAGGTAGACCCCCGTGAGGGTCGTCCCAGGGTAGGCGATCCGGCGCGTCGCACGCTCCGCCGCAAGGGCTGCTGCCGCGGAAGGCGGGAGGCCGGATACGGCGTCCACCTCGCCCGCCCGGTATGCCGCAGCAGCTTCGTCGGGTCCCGGGTAGAAACGCAGCTCCAGGCCCGCCAGCAGCGGACCGCCGGACGCGGCGGCGCCCGGACCCAGCGTCGCGAGCGGTCCGGACCCCGGCTCCAGCGGTTCGAGCACCGGCTCGAGGTCGGCGGCATCAGTCGTCAGGACCGTAAGCGCGAACGGCCCGTTGCCCACCGGGCGCATCGAGAAGGGCGCGTCGGCGAGCTCCGCCACGGGCACGCCCGCGAGCAGGTGAGCGGGCAGGAGTGGCTGGGCTGCGGCCTGGAGGAAACCGCCGAGCGGGACGGCCAGATCGAACCGAACGGTTGCCGCGTCGATCGCGGTTGCCGTGACACCCTGCCAACCCGCGGCGAGCGGACCGGTGTAGGCCGGGTCCTGGAGCACACGGACGGTGTAGACGACGTCGTCGCTCGTCACGGGAACGCCGTCCTGCCACCGGGCGTCGGTGCGGAGCCGGAACGTCCAGCGGGCGCCCTTGGCATCCACGGCCCAGCTTGAGGCAAGATCCGCGACGGGTCGCCCGTCCTGACCCGAGCGGACCAGCCCGCGGAAGAGGAGCGCCACCAGGTCGCGATCCGCCTGCGTCCGTGCCGTCACCGGGTTGACCGAGCTGGGTCGGCCGACGACGGCCTCCCGGTGAACCACGACCGGCGCGCCCGGCGGCGTTGGCTGTGGGGCGGCGGCCGGCGTGAACGCGGGGGCAGCGATGGCCGCGCCGAGCACGCCGAGGACGAGAATGAGGACGAGGACGAACGCGCCGTCTCGTCGGCTCACGACGGGACCGCCCGAGATCCGGGCCTAGACGCCCTTCGCCGGTGTGAAGACGTAGCTCACCAGCGAGAAGACGACGAACAGGACGGTGAGGATGATCGTGAACTGCCACAACCGTCGCTCGACGCCGCGCCGGCTCCGGTAGACCGCCGAGTCACCGCCGAAGGCCCCGGACAGCCCGGTCCCGCGTGCCTGGAGCAGCACGGAGGCGATCAGGCCGATGCTGACGATGAGCTGGCCGAGGGCCAGGAACGTGTTCACTTTGGGGAGATCCTCCAACGGACGGGCCGCGGGCGATGGTAGCACAGGAACCGCCCTCGGCTTCCGTGTCGCTGCGCGCCCAGCGGCGCCGCATCAGCCCGCCGGCTTCGCGGCTCCCTGCGCCGCGACGGCGGCCATCGCCGCCGCCACCCGCGAGGCATCGCCGAGGTACCGCGAGCCCAGCGGGTTGAGCGCGTCGTCAAGGTCGTAGACGAGCGGCACCCCGGTCGGGATGTTGAGCCCCACGATCTCCTCGTCTGAGACCTCGTCGAGATACTTCACGAGCGCCCGAAGGCTGTTGCCGTGGGCTGCGACGAGGACGCCCTTTCCAGCCCGCAGGTCCGGCGCGATCGCCGACTCCCAGTACGGCAGGAACCGAGCGACGGTGTCCTTGAGGGACTCGGCGCGGGGCACGTCGGCGTCCGCGAGGTCCGCGTACCGCGGGTCGCGGCCGGGGAATCGCTCGTCGTCGTCGGCCAGCGCCGGCGGCGGGACGTCGTAGCTCCGGCGCCACAGCTTCACCTGCGCGTCGCCGAACTGGACGGCCATCTCCGCCTTGTTGAGACCTTGAAGAGCCCCGTAATGCCGTTCGTTGAGGCGCCAACTGTTACGGACGGGGCACCACATCTGGTCGAGCTCGTCGAGCGCGATCCAGAGCGTCCGGATCGCCCGCTTCAGCACGGAGGTGTGCGCGACGTCGAACCGGAACGACTCCGCGCGGAGGAGCCGGCCGGCTTCGTGCGCCTCCTCGAGGCCCGCCTCCGACAGGTCGACATCGGTCCACCCCGTGAACCGGTTCTCCTTGTTCCAGGTGCTCTCGCCATGGCGCAGCAACACGAGCGTAGGCATCGGACAGCTCCTCTTCGCCGAGGTCAGGAGGCGGCGCGACGCGCGGCGGCGGTCAGCGCAGCGCGAGCGACCATACCGGCCATCTCATCGGGCTTGAGCGAAGCGCCCCCGACCAGGGCGCCATCAATCCCGGGCTCGGCCAGGAACTCACCGATGCTCGCGCTGGTGCAGGACCCGCCATAGAGGATCGGGACGGCGTCGGCACGCGGGCCCCAGCCGCTGGAGCGGAGCGTGGCCCGGATCGCGTCCGCCATCGCCGCGGCATCCGCGCCGGAGGCAGTGCGGCCCGTGCCGATCGCCCAGACCGGCTCGTAGGCAATGACGATGCCCGCCGCCAGAAGCGTGTCGGCATCGTGACCGGCGAGGGCGCCCGCGAGCTGGCTCGCGACGACAGCCTGGGCGCGGCCCGACTCCCGTTCGACAAGCTGCTCGCCGACGCACAGGATCGGCCGCAGCCCCGCCTCGACCGCGCGGCCGAGCTTGCGCCCAATCAGGCTATCGGACTCTGCGGCATCGCGGCGTCGCTCGGAGTGGCCGAGGATCACCCAGGTGGCGAGGCCGGCAAGCATCGGCGCGCTCACCTCGCCCGTGTAGGCCCCGGCGAGCTCATGGTGGATGTTCTGGGCGCCGACGGCGATCCCCTCCCCGACCACCGCGTCGCGGACCGCGGCGAGGCTGACATACGGCGGGAAGATGACCCGGACAACGCCCGGCTCCGCGGTCCGCGACGCGATGGTGCGGGCCAGCTCACCGGCGTCCCCGGGGGTCGTGTTCATCTTCCAGTTGGCGGCTACGATCACGTCTCGCATGGTGCCATCATGCCACCGGCCGGCCAACCCGCGGCGGGGCCGGGCGTCGCGCGACAGCGTGCCATTCGGCCCTGCGCCGAGGATCCGACGGCATATCGGCGGCGTGGAGCGCCAGCGCCTCGATCCTTCCGAGCGCGCGCTGGACGCGGCCGCGTGGCATTCCCAGATCCGTGGCGAGCTCGCTCAGCGACGCTTCCGGAGTTCCGCGGCGGAGCGCGGCCACTGCCCGGACCGGATCTGGCTGGTCTGCAAGCCGGCCGTCAGCGTCGAGCACGGCGATCGCCGCGAGCTGGCGCGCGGCCGCAGCCGCGATGCGGTCGAGGTTCGCCGACTCGGCATTGAGCAGCCGGTTGAGGTCGCCCCGAACAGATCGTGAGACCTGGCGGGATTCGAGCTCGAGGAGCGACGGGCCTGCCCCGACCCACCGTAGGAAGGTGCCGATCGAGTCGCCGCTCTTCCAGGTCACCACCCCGCGCCCGCGTCGCATCCGGACTCCCGCCGGGAGACCCACGGCGGCGAGGCGCGCGGCGAGCACCGGCGCCTCGGCCGTCGGGACGACGAACTCCAGGTGGTAGCGGCCCGACGTGACGGAGAGCGAGCCCCGGACGAGGAAGCGGCCCCGCAGGTAGGCGGCCCGGCAGTGATCGGCGGCGTGATCCCAGTCGAACGCACGGGCGGTCGCCCGGCGGATGCCCTGCGCGCCGTCCTCACGCAGCAGCCGGACCATCAGCCGGGCGAGGGCCGGTCGGTCCCCTCGGACCACTGCCGTGCCCAGCCCGGCGGCCTCCGCGGCCCGGTCGCAGGGACGCGCAGGCTCGACGGATGCCAGCTCGGCTCGTAGAGCGGCCACGAGGTCGCGGTCGGCGCCGGACACGACAGGTCAGGCGGACCGGGCAACCCCGAGACGCCGTCCCGGCACGCCCTCGCGCTGGAGGATCCGGAGCAGGGACGCCGCGAGCAGCTCGGGGTCGTGGTGGTGCGGGTTCGCAGGATCGACCAGGTCGTCGAGCGCCAGCCGCGGCCGCCGCGCCGCGCCGACGGGCGGCCAGCGAAGCTTTACGGGCACGCCGAGCTCAAGGTCGGGCGCGCTGCCGGCAAAGTGGTTGTTCGCGAGCACGATATCAACGGCGACCGGCCCCAGGTGGGCGACGAAAGCCTCGACGTGGTCGGCCAGGTCGTAGCCCTCTGTCTCCCCCGCCTGCGTCGCGACGTTGCAGGCGAAGACGCGAAGGGCGGGCGTGGTCGCAAGCGCTGCCCGAATCTCCGGGACGAGGAGCGGGGGGAGGACCGACGTGTAGAGGCTTCCCGGCCCCAGGACCACGAGGTCCGCCTCGGCGATCGCGGCGAGGGCGTCGCGGGAGGCGCGGACGTCGGCCGGCTCCAGCCAGACGGACTCGATTGCGCGCATCCGGGCGATCCGAGACTGACCTTCGATCAGGCCGCCGTCGCGGAGGCGCGCGTGGAGGGTCAGCGGCGTCCCCGACGCGGGCACGACGCGGCCGCGGACCGCCAGGACCCGGTTCATGTGCCGGATCGCCTCCTCGAAGTCGCCGTTGTCGATCGCGTTCATGGCCGCGATCAGGAGGTTGCCAACGGCGTGGCCGGCGAGATTCCCTTCGTCCTCCGTGAAGCGGTACTGGAGCAGCTTCGCCATCGCCGGCTCCGTCTCGGCGAGCGCCGCCAGGCAGTTGCGGATGTCCCCGACGGCAGCGATTCCCAGCTGCTCGCGAAGGCGACCACTGGACCCCCCGTCGTCGGCGACCGAGACGATGGCGGTGATGTTCGCGGAGCGCTCCTTGAGTCCGCGCAGAAGCGTGGAGAGGCCTGTCCCGCCCCCGATCGCGACGATCCGCGGCCCCCGGGCCAGCAGGCGGCGCCGATACACGAGGTCGACGAGCGGCTCCTCGGCGCTCTCGGTGAAGGGGCCGAGTAGCGCGCGCACGACGCGGTAGGACCCATAGGCGAACACGAACACGCCGAGGCCGAGGAGCACCGCCGCGCGGACCCAGTACGGGAGGAACTGGAGGGTGACCAGGGAGATCGCCGCCTGCGCCGGGCCGTCGATCTCCACGTCGCGGTAGAGCTGGCGGAGCGCCAGCGCGCCGGCGAGCGCAAGCGCGGTCAGGCCCACGAACGCGACGCCCAGCCAGCGTTTGACCCCGACCCCCGGCCGCAGCCAGCGACGAAGGTTCATGCGAGCCTCACCCTCGTTCGAGCTCGCGATGGAAGATGCTGATCGGACCGTACCCCCGCGCCTCCAGCCACGCGCCGATCTCCTCCGCCAGCGCGATCGAGCGGTGGAATCCGCCCGTGCACCCGATCCCGATCGTGAGCCGTGTCTTTCCCTCGGCGAGGTACGCCGGCAGGGTCAGGTCGAGCAGCTCCTCCACCGCCGCGAGGAACCGGCGCGCGAGCGGCTGGTCCAGGACGTACGCGCGGACGCCGTCCGTCATCCCGGAGAGCCGTCGCAGCTCGGGGACGTAGTACGGGTTCTGGAGGAATCGCACGTCGAAAAGCAGGTCGCACTCCAGCGGCACGCCGAACTTGTAGCCGAAGCTGATGAGCTGGATCGCGACCCGGTCGGGGTCCACGACCTGCCAGAGCTGGCTGAAGATCCGCTCCTTGAGCTCGCGCAGAGAGAGATCGGACGTGTCAAGGACCACGTCGGCCTCGGCCCGGACCGGCGCCAGGAGGCGGCGCTCCTCCGCGATCGACGTGGCGATACCCCCGGTCCCGGCGAGCGGGTGGCGGTGGCGCGTTTCCGAGTAGCGCCGGATCAGGGACTCGTCACGCGCCTCGAGGAAGAAGACCTGCGGCCGGATGCCGCGGCCCTCCAGCGCCCCGCGCATGGCGGCGAACGCGACCGTCGCGTCGCCGGCACGTACATCCAGGACGATCGCCACCCGGTCGAAGCGGGTGGGCTCGCTCGCGATCAGATCCGCGAGCTGTGGCAGCAGCTCCCCCGGCAGGTTGTCGACGCAGGCGTAGCCCAGATCCTCGAACAGCTTCGTGGCCGCGGTCTTGCCGGCCCCGGAGAGCCCCGACAGGACGACCACGTGCTGACCGGGCTCTCCGCCGCCCGGCGACTCGTCGTCGTCGCGCGGCCGGAACGGCGTCACCGGCGGGATCTTGACCATGCCACGGAGTCTACGCCGCGCTCATCGGCCGCCGAGGCGAATCAGGACGATCGAGAACTCGTAGAGCAGATACATCGTGACGCCAAGCACGGTCGGGCTGATCGGGTCACCCCCCGGCGTCACGACGGCGCTGATGATCGCGATCGCGAGGATCACGACTCGGCGCGAGCTGCGCAGGCGGGCGCTCGTGATGATCCCGACCTTGGCGAGGAGCACGAGCACGATCGGGTACTCCATCACGAGGCCGAACACGAGGCAGAGCGTCGTCACGAAGCCGAAGTACTCGCTCGCGGTGATGAGGGGCTGGAGGTCGGGTGACGAGAAGCTCAGCAGGAAGGTGGAGGCGAACGGCAGGATCACGTACGCCACGACGACGCCGATCACGAAGAAGGCAAGCGCGAGCGGCACCCACGGGCGTGCCAGGCGACGTTCCTCGCGGGTCAGGCCCGGTGAGATGAACGCCCAGAGCTGCCATAGCAGGACGGGCATCGCCAGCACGATCCCGACGACGATGGCGAGCTTGAGGTTGATGAAGAACGCGTCGCCCAGGCCCGTGTAGACGAGCGGCTTCCCCAGGTTGAGGGGTGCCTTGAGGAACGTGATGAGCTGCGGCGCGAAATAGAAGCCGACGACGGTCCCGAGCGCGACCGCCAGGAGCGAGATCCCGATGCGTCGACGGAGCTCCGAGAGATGATCGACGAGCGTCATCATCGTCTCGTCCCCTGCAGCGGCCGAGGCCGCGGGCAGAGGTGACGACCCGGGCGGGACGCCGCCGCCGACGCCGTCGCGAACGAGGTCGGCGTCGGCCATGTGGGTTCGGGTCGAGGTCGCTAGACCCCCGCCTCGGTCGCCGCGTCGACGGCCGCGGCGGGGTCGGGCGCGGCCGGCGCGCTCAGCTCGTTCGGGGTCACCGCAGCCGCCAGCATGTTCGGAACAGGCGCGGCCGGAGTCGGGGCGACGACGACCGGGGCAGCCGACGCAGGCGCGGCCGGAGTCGGGGCGACGACGACCGG
>JADGQG010000135.1 GCA_017882025.1 Chloroflexota bacterium | reverse complement strand
GGCGTCGCCGTCCTGGGCCGCCTTCTCCGTCCTGCTCAGGTGGCTCGCCTCGATGAGCGTGGTCCGGCCATCGCGGTCCTTCCAGCGCGTCTGGACCTGCACCTCCTCGCGCTCCCCGGACAGCCGAAGGACGACCGTGTAGCCGGAACCTCCTCCGCGCTCGATCCGATCGACCGTCGCGCTGTCCGAGGGGAGCGGCAGGAGGGCGAGGACCTCCCCGAGGTTGTGTCGAAGCTCCGGGCTGAAGTCCTCGATCACCCGGTCGATGTCGCCGGCGACGGCCGCGGCACAGAGTGCCTCGGCGCGCTCGCGAACGTCCTGCTCATCCATGGGCTTGCCCTCGATCGTGAGCGGGTCACGGCTACGTGCCGCTCCACGCAGCCCACTCTACGTCAGGCAGCGCGGGACGGCCGCAGGTCGTGCGAATCACGGGCTCCAGAAGGCGCTCTCGCCAGCCGCGAGCGACCGGCTGTCCGTCCCGTCCGCGGGCACGACCATGATCTTCGTGCGCCCCGTCTCGTCGACGAGGGGCAGCACGATCGACGCGCTGTCGGGCGACCAGAACCGGTGGCTCAGCGCGTACTGGTCGAAGTACGGCAGGACCTGGCCCACCAGGGTGGCCGCGGGCTGCACCACGCGCTCGGATCGGACCTCGCCGGTCCCGACGTCGATGAACGCGAGCCGAACCTCCGCCCCGGGCGGCGGCGTCGCGGCTGCGACCGGGCGGGATCTCTCCGCAGCCGTGAGGGCGGGGAACACTCCGGCTGTCTGGTCCCCGGGACGCGCCAGCCGCAGCGCCGCGATCGTGCGCCCGTCGGGGGACCAGAAGAACGCGACCACGAAGCCCTCGACGAGCGTCCGGGCGGCTCCGGTGCGGGGATCGATCAGCCGAAGTGGGCCCATCGGGAACCCGGACGACGCCGCTCCGGGCGTCGCCGCGCCGATCATGGCGAGCGTGTCGCCGGCCGGATCGAAGACGAAGGCGACCGGGCCGAAGACCTGCGTCCCGTGCTGGCCTGCGCCGTCGCGGGCCGCCACGACGATCTCGCCCGTCGAAGGGGTTGTGGACCGCACGTAGGCGACGTACCGGTCGTCGTGGCTCGCGCTCGCGGCGCGGAAGTCGCCCGTCCCAGCCACGGCCGCGGCGGCCGGGGAGCCGTCCACGCCGACCTCGCCGACGAACGCGCTCGGTCCGGTCCCGACGTGGAGGAGCAGCCGATCTGCGCCCTCCCAATCGAAGTAGAGCGGGGCGCCGCGGCGGATCACGGCACCCGGCGCGCTCCCGTCGATGGGCGCCGAGCCGTCGGCCGGCGCGAGCCGCAGCGAGAGCGCGGCCGACTCCGTCGCGAGGAAGGCGACCTGTCGGCTGTCCGGGGTCCAGTAGAGGTAGAACGGAGGACGGTTCGGGCTCCGGTAGATGACCACCGGCCGGGCGCCGCCGCCGGGGTCACCGGGCCGTACCGTGAAGATGTAGATCGACGTGTCCACGGCGGTGGTGCCGACCGCGGCAATTCGCGAGCCGTCGGGCGACCAGGTCGGGAACCCGAAGGCGACACCGGGCACGGCGTACGAGACGACCGAGCCGCCGCGCTCGTCCATCGTGGTGAGGGCGCCGTTCGCGTCGACGACCGCGATCAGCCCGTCCGCGACCGTCCGCGGTGGCGCCGCCGCCGAGGCGCCGGGAACGGCAGGCGAGGCGTCGTGTGCGCCGGACGCCGCGGCCGAAGCACCGGGCGGTCCTGATGCGTCTCCGCGCGGACCTGCCGGGCCGGTCACGAGTCCCGTCGCCGCGACGATCGCGATGGCCGCGAGGACACCGACGAGCGCAAGCGGGCGGACGATCCGGCGGCCGCCTCGAGCGTGATCGCCCGCGTCCTCGGGCGCACGGGCGACCGGCATCTCGGGCGCCGGCTCCGGCTGGCTGTCGGCTCGAGGCTCAGGCATCGCACGAACGATACGCAACCGCTCGCCCTGCGGATCTCGCGTGCCGTGCCCGACGCGACCCGGACCTTGGTCTGAGGTCGTTCCGGGCCCGGGGACCGATCCCGGGCCGGGAAGCCGAACCTACAATGGCGACTCGCACCGCACCGGGAGGAGAGCGTGCTCCGACGGCAGATGGTCGGGCTCATGGCATTGACGCGCCGCCTGCGACAGCGGCTGGCCGTCCGACCGTCGGCGTGGCGCCGGCCGCGCTTCGACCTGGCCGGGATGCCGCTCGCCCGACGGTATCTGCTTCTCAGTCTCGTGTTCGTCGTGGTCGGCGGCGGGATGGTTGCTTTCGCGCTGGGCCAGCTCATCGAGACGAGCGCCATCAACCGGATCACGTCCGAGACCGCCCTGTACGTGGAGAGCTTCGTGGTGCCGGACCTCCAGTCGCTCGCGACCAGTGCAACCCTGCGCACCACCGAGATCGACTCGCTCCGGCGCCTGCTGACCGACTCGCCGTTGAACCAGAAGATCGTCTCGTTCCGGATCTGGTCGACCGACGGCCGGATCGTCTACAGCCCGTTGCCGGAGCTCATCGGGCGCCAGTTCGACATGGCGGGGGAGCGGGGCCAGGCGGCACGCGGCGCGGTCATCGGGAACATCAGCGACCTGTCCGACGCCGAGAACGTCTACGAGCGGCAGCACTGGAGCCGCCTGATCGAGATCTACCTGCCGGTCCGCGCGACCGGCTCGTCCAACATCATCGCGGTGGCCGAGTTCTACCAGCTCCCGGACGAGCTGGAGGCCGAGGTCAACAGGGACCGCCTGATCGCCTGGGGGTTGGTGGCGGGAGCGACGGTCCTCGCCTATCTCGCGCTCGCCCGCGTGGTTCGCCAGGGCAGCGAGACGATCGTGCGCCAGGAGGGCGAGCTCCGCGAGCGCGTGCGCGAGCTCTCGACGCTGCTCGACCAGAATGCGCGACTGAGCGACCGGATCCGCCAGGCGGCAGCGCGGACCACCGCCCTGACCGAGCAGGAGCGCCGCCGGATCGGCTCCGACCTCCACGACGGTCCGACCCAGACGCTTGCCTTCGCGATGCTCCGGCTGGATGCGGTGGGGGGACGCCTGGAGGCGGCGGGCCAGGCGGGTGACCCCGACCTGCTGTCGGTTCGTGGCGCGCTCCAGGAGGCGATGGCCGACATGCGCGGGATCGCGGCCGGGCTCGACACGCCATTGCTGGAACGGACCGCACCGGCCGAGATCGTGCAGCGAGCCGTGGCCGACCACGAGCGACGGGCCGGCATGCGGGCCGCCGTGGACGTCACCGGGATCCCGCCGCATGCAACGCTCGCGACGAAGATCGCGATGTACCGCATCCTGTCCGAGGCGCTGTCGAATGCCGCCCGGCACGGCGGCGGCGCGGAAGTCGAGGTCAGCGTGAAGGACGCCGAGGCTGGATACCTGGTCGTCGAGGTGAGCGACAAGGGTCCCGGCTTCGACGCGAGCAGGAAGCCGGGCCGCGGCCATCTCGGGCTGGCGGGCATGCGCGAGCGCGCCGAGCTGCTCGGCGGCCGGTTCGAGCTGGAATCCAGCCCGGGTGGGGGCACGCGCGTGCGAGCGTTCCTCCCGCTCGAAGGACCACAGGACGACGAGACATGACCGAGCCGATCAGGATCCTCGTGGCGGACGACCACCCGCTCTTCCTGGAAGGGCTCGTGGCAACCCTGTCCGGCGACGAGGAGATGCAGGTGGTGGCCACCGCCGTCGATTCGTCGACCGCCGTCGATGCCGCCCGCGAGCATCGGCCCGATCTCGCCCTGCTGGACGTGGCCATGCCCGGTGGCGGGCTCGAGGCCGCTCGACTGATCGCCACTGCCAGCCCGGCGACCCGGGTCGTCATGCTCACGAGCTCCGAGAACCAGGACAACCTGATGGCCGCGATGAACGCGGGGGCGAAGGGTTACGTTCTCAAGGGAATCGCCGGCCGAGAGCTGCGGGCCATCCTCAAGTCGGTGCACGGCGGCGACGTCTACGTGGCGCCCGGGCTTGCCTACGGAATGATCAAGGGGCTGACCAGGCCGCGTGCCCGCGATCCGCTCGAGGAGCTGACGAAGCGCGAGCGCGACGTCCTGGAGCTCGTCGGAGCGGGCCTCTCCAACGCCGAGATCGGCGGTCGTCTCGGCCTCGCCGAGAAGACGGTCAAGCACTACATGACCGCCATCCTGGGCAAGCTCGAGGTGGGCAGTCGCGTGGAGGCGGCGCTGCTCGCCTACAAGGCCGGGGTGGGCGAGGGCGAGGACCCGAAGCGGGGCTGAGCCCCGCCCCGCGCCTCAACGGAACTCGACTTCCGGGGGCCCGCGCTCAGGCTGGCAGGGGCGGGTCGGACGCCCGCCGCCGGGTCGTCGCGCCCGCGGCGCGTCTCGCCGCGTGAACTGGGTCAGGCGCGCCGTGCGTCGCCCGGGTGCTCGAGACGCCAGGTGCAGTCGCTGCACAGCGCCAGCGATCCATCGAGCGTGCGCATCTGGCGGTGCGCGTCACGCGGGTCGAACGGCAAGAGGCAATCCGAACAGCGCACGGGAACGCTGGACCCGGACGCTGCCAGGGGGCGGTCGGTCAACATCGTGAATGCCTCGAGCCGGTGTGCGGGGGCCGCGCTGGCGGGCCGCCAGGAGTTGGGCACGGCAAACTCCCGCTCGACGCGGGAATGGCCGGATTGTCCCGCCTCGATCCCGTCCTGGCATGACGGCCCGTCATGTGCGCGTGCGTGCATGGGCGCACGCCTCGCACGGGCCGTGAGCGCCCACGCTACGGAGGCTTTCCCGAGGTGCCAGGGGGCGGCCGCTAGCCCCCGTGCGTGGGCGCCGAAAGGGCGGCTGACCACGCGGGCGACCACTGCTCGCGCCGGATGCGGTCCACCTCGTCGGGCGCGATCTCGGGCACGGGTCCGAACGCGAGCGCCCGGAGATACGCGTCGGCGACGCCTTCGACCACCGACGCCGCGTTGTACGCATGGTCAACGGTCGGCCCGATCGCGAGCACGCCGTGGTTGCGCAAGAGGCAGGCGCTCCGGTCACGCAGCGAGTCGGCCGTGAGCTCGGCGACCTCCGCGGTGCCACCCCGCGCATACGGCGCGGTGACGATGCCTCCCCCGCAGGCCGCGATCAGGCCGTGCAGGATCGGCGGGATCGCGATGCCCATTGCCGCAGCCGCCATCGCCGCCGCGCTGTGCGTGTGGACGATCCCCCCGACGTCCGGGCGGCGGGCATAGGTGAGCGTGTGCAGCGGCAGCTCGGACGTGGGCTTCAGCGCGCCGTCGACCACGCGCCCGTCCAGGCGCACGATCACCACGTCGGAGGTCCGCATCGTGTCGTACGGGGTGCTCGCGGGCGTCATCGCGACCAGCCCCTGGTCGTCGGCGATCCGCATGCTGATGTTGCCCGCGGTGAAG
>JADGQG010000134.1 GCA_017882025.1 Chloroflexota bacterium | reverse complement strand
TTCCTGGGCATCTTCTTCCGCGGTCCCGGGTATGCGTTCACGCTGCCCTGGATCAGCGGCTTCCACTTCAGCCTGTGAGCGTCCCATGAGCAACTACCACGTCGAGCCCGCCAGCAAGCCCCAGGCCCTCACGAGCGAGGCGCTCAAGTCGATGCGCACGGAGGCCCCGAAGGGACTCTCGCGACGGCAGCTCCTCCGAACGTCGCTCGGCGCCGGCGTGGGTCTGTGGCTCCTGGAGGTGTCCGCGGGCACCCTGGGGTTCCTGTGGCCCAACCTCTCCGGCGGCTTCGGCGGCAAGGTCCCGCTGGGCTCGTTCACCGATATCAAGAATGCGAATTCGCTGGTCCCTTTCGGTGACGGCTACCCCGCGTACTACCAGGACGCCCGGTCATTCATCGTGCTCGTGGACCCCACCCGCCAGGAGTTTGTCCCCGGCGAGGATGCGACCGGCGACGGAACCGCCCTGAACGTGCGCGCCCTCTACCAGCGCTGTACGCACCTGGGCTGCAAGCCGAACTTCTGCATCAAGAGCTACTGGTTCGAGTGCCCGTGCCACGGCTCGCGCTACGACCGACTGGGCGTCAAGGTCAAGGAGCTGGGTCCGGCGCCGCGCTCGCTGGACCGCTTCGCGGTGATCGTCCAGGCCGACGGGAAGCTGGTCCTGGACACCAGCAAGCTCACGCTCGGTTCGCTCCCGGTGGCCCTGGGACAACCAGGCCTGATCCCCGCGAAGAGCGCAACCGGCTGTATCTGAGCCACGGATGACCACGACCCGAGACCCGCGATGACCGACCAGCCTGGCCAGCGTCCCGAGGAGCGCCTGCCCGTCCCGCGCGAGCCATCGGAGGTCGCCCCGCCGACCGAGCGGTTCACCGCGCCGCTGACCGCGCACAGCGTCGGGCTGTCGCCGGAACGCGCCGCGAAGATCGTCACCCAGAGCGCCAGCGCACGCTGGGTCGCATTTCTCGCTGTCACGATCGTCGCGCTGTTCGTGATCGTCTACTACTTCTACGACCTCGGTGTGCCGGGCGTCGCCGACTCCAGCCGCCTCGACAAGGAGGTCGCCGCCCAGCAGGTCACGGCCGTGACCGAGGGCTACTCGCTCTTCGAGGCGAACTGCGCGCGTTGCCACGGCGCCCAGGGCCAGGGCGGGATCGGGCCCGTTCTCAACGACCAGGCGAAGCTGCTGACGCACCTGACGCCGGGCTACCTGCAGAGCGTCCTCACGGTCGGCGGTCGCTATGTCTGTGGCGATGCGAACTCGCTCATGCCCATCTGGTCCGACCAGGGCAGCCCGCCTGGACCGTTGAACTACCGGAACATCCAGGAGCTGATCGCCTTCCTCCGTGCCCCGTCTACCCTGCAGTTCCAGGGCGTCGACCCGACGACCGGTCTCACGACGACGCTGAAGGGCTGGCGCGACCCAGCTTTCGTGCCGGCCCCGAGCTCGACGCCGGTCCCGAACTGCTGGAAGGACGCCTTCGCGTCTCCCTCGGCCGCCCCGAGCGGCGCGGCGAGCGGCGCCCCGAGCGGCGCCCCGAGCGCGGCGCCCTCCGGCAGCGCGGCCGCCTCGCCGGCCGCGTCGGGCGGCGCGACCGGTACGGTCCTCGAGCTGACGGCCTCCGGCACCGCGTTCGACAAGACCGACCTGACCGCCCCGGCCGGGGTTCCCTTCCAGATCACGTTCACCAACAACGACGCGGGGATCCCCCACAACGTCGTGATCCACAAGGATTCGCCGACCGGCGCCGTGGTCTGGCAGGGTGCCATCTTCAGCGGCGTGGCCACCCAGACCTACGACGTCCCGGCGCTCCCGGCCGGCACGTACGGCTTCGCCTGCGGGGTCCATCCGAACATGACGGGGACGCTCACGGTCAAGTAGCGGGGTGAGCGGCCGGCGGGCGGGAGGTCCCGCGGTCGATCACACGGAGGGCAGATGGCGGAACAGGCGCTCGGTCCCGGCGGCACGGTGGCCCGCAGGCGGGCCTTCTTCGGGCTGCTCGACGCGAACGGCTGGGGCTGGGCGGGCATCAAGGCGGCGGTCTGGTTCGTCATCATCATCATGCTCATGGCGTATCTCCCGGACCGGGCCCTCTACGCCACCGTCCAGAACACGATCGACCTCGGGGTTTCACTCAAGGTGTTCAACCCTGCCATCGATCTCACGCCGATCAACTTCTGCCCAGCGTCCAACCAGACCGTGCCATGCCCCGCCCCGGCAGGGACGGTCCTGCCCTGGGAGCCCAGCCCGGCCGAGCTGCTGCTGCCGGCGCCGCGTGCCGACGCGGCGATCGTGGCCGCTGGCCTGCAGACGCTCCTGGTCGGCGGCACCGACGGGAAGACGACCCAGGCGAACGTCTTCGCGACCGTCATCCGACCGGACGGCAACTTCGACGCCTGGAGCCAGGGTCCCGCCCTGCCGGCGCCGCGTGCCCAGGCATCGGGCGTCTTCTACTCCGGCGTCGCGTACATCATCGGCGGGGTCGACGCGGGCGGCCGGCCAACCGGTACCGTCTTCGCGGGAACGCCGGACGCGGCGTCGGGCAAGATCACCGCCTGGACAGAATCGACGGACCTGAAGCTCCCCGCTCCGCGTGCCGGGGCCGCTGTCGTCGTCGCGGGCGACGGGCTCTTCCTCGTCGGAGGCACGGACGGGAAGGGACCAGTCGACACCGTCTGGAAGGCGACGGTCGACGCGAAGAGCGGCAAGCTGAAGGCGTGGGTGCCCAACGCGTCGCTCACCTCCTTCGACGCGGCCGGGGCCGCGCAGCCGGCGCCGCGCGTGCACGCAATGGCCGCGCTGATCGGCCAGAACCTCTACGTATGGGGCGGCGAGGACGCTGCTGGCCCGACCACGCAGATCCTCCGTGGCGACGTCTCTACGGCCAAAGAGACGCTGGGCGACATCATCCGATGGGCCAGCCCCACCGCTGCATCGGCCGCGCGACAGAACCTCCCTGCCGCTCACAAGGGTGCCTTCGGCTGGGTGGCTAACTCCAACCTCTACTACGCGGGCGGCGAGGGCTCCAACGGAGAGGTCGTATGGTCGACCCCGAGTGCGAATGGCGACCTCCCGGGCTGGAAGCACCTGGCCGCCAGCGACCTGCCGTCCGACCTCGGGCTGCGGGGTACGGCGCCGATCGTCTCCGGCTCGCATGCTTTCCTGGTGGGCGGTTTCGCCAACAGCGGTCCCACGACGGGAACGGCGCGCGCGAATCTTGCTCCGCTGCCGCCGTTCTTCCAGCTCGGCCTTTTCTATATCGTGGTCCCGGCGATGGGCATCCAGGGCCCGGTCGGCCAGCAGCTCTCCTACCTCGCGGCAGCCGGCGTGGCCACCGGCGACTTCGTGCTCCTGCTGCTGATCGGCTACGCCTTCAACCACAAGGAGCGAACGCGGGCATTCCTGCACGGCCTGCGAAACCGGCGGCGCCGGACCGCCTGACGCGCCTCCCGGTTCGCGGGCCATGGCCCGGGCAGCCGGCCGGGTGGCCCTCGCCGGGCTCAGGCGCCGAGATCGCCTTCGCCGGGCGCCAGCGGTCCGCGCCGGACTTCCAGCCCGGCACGGGCCCAGGCGTCCATGCCGCCGGCCACGCTGGACACGTCGGTCCAGCCATTGCGGAGGAGGAACGCGGTCACGACAGCCGAGCGGCTCCCGCCCTGGCAGACGACGTGAATCGGGCGGTCGCGGGGGAGCTCCTCGCGCCGGAGCAGGAACGACGAGGTCGGGTACAGGACCGCCCCGGGAGCCCGGATGGCCGCGAACTCGTGGCGCTCGCGCACGTCGACCAGGATCGGCATCGCCATCCCTGCCGGCGTGCCGTTCGGTGCCCTGCGCGCGGCGTCCGCGTCGACCACGCTGAGCATCGGGATCGTGATCTGGGGCCTCATCAGGCCGGCCTTCGGGGCAGGGTGAGGAGCGGGATCGTGACAGGAGCGCCGCGGAACCGGCCGACGGGCCCAGCCACGTCGTGTGACGGTACGGCCGCGCCGGCGTCCCCGATCGCGGCGTCGAGCGGGCCCGCGCAGAGCGCCTCGATGCGTGTCAGCCGGTCGTCCACGCCGATGAGGAGCGCGGGCAGGTCGATCCATTCGTTCGCGCCGGCCGGGCCGGCCGCGCTGGTCGCCGTGGCCGTTGCCGCCGTGGCCGTCGCCAGGCGCTCGCGGGCGCCGCGGAGATTCGTCAGGACGCCCAGCGGATTCCCCCGCGCCGCGTGGACGTACGCCGCCGCGAGCTTGATGAGCCCGCTCAGCAGGGCGCGCTCCGCCGGATCGTCGGTGCCCATCCAGGCCGGTTCCAGCTCCTCGTGGGCCAGGTACCAGGCGCCTCGGCCGTAGGCGGCAAGCCCCCGCTCTACCGCCGCTCGGCGGACCTCCGGCGGCAACGGCCGGTGCGCCTTCGCCCGGCCCCGTTCCATGATGCGCCCGGACGGGACTGTCGCAAGAGGCGTTGCAGCGGGGGTCGCAGCCGCGTACCCGGGTCCTGCACGGGCGCCCGGCCGACCCGCCCGGGCGCCCGTCACGAGAGCTCGATGAGCGGTCGCCGGCCGCCGAAGCCCGACGTCAGGTCGTGCCAGAAATGGATCTCATCCTCGCCGAGCTGCCAGCAGAGCCACACCTGGCGCCCGTTCACGAGCGCGGGAAAGTCCGCCAGGCCGCCCTCGATGTCGCGAAGCTGCACGCTCCACGCGTCCAGCCGGACGACGGCCGCCTCCATCTGGTCGATGACGGCCCGGATCCGCGCGTCGAGGACGCGTGGGGAATCGAATGCCGCCGAACCGGGTGCGCCGCCCGCCGCTTCGCCCAGTGCCTCGTCCACGAGCGTGCGCCCGTCTCCGGGCGCCTCCGCGCGACCGCGGGCCGCGACCAGGCGATCCCGCAGCGCAATCAGATCCAGGCGCTCCGCGCGGAGCTGCTCCAGCACGCGCCGGACCTCGGGGAGGCGAGCGTTCGCGCGGTCGATGTCGTAGAAGTCGGTCACCCTGCGATGATACCGGGAGACCGCCTGGGGCCCGTCGGGGCCGCTCGGCACGCCGAGGCCATGCGTGGGGGCGCGCCAGCAACCGAGGCGTAGGCTAGTGGCTGTGGCCGTTCCGATGCACCTGCAGTTATTGGGCACGTTTGCCCTGCGAGCCGGCGCGCGCGTTGTCCTCGACGAGTCCTGGAAGCGAGGCAAGGTCAATCTTCAGCTGCACCTGCGGCGACCAGGACGCCGAGCGCGCCACGCTGCCCTTCGTCGTCGCCAACCTCGCTGTCCGGCCGTCCACGCACCATGCAGCCCCCGTCCCGGGGTATCGTCTACGCCGCGTGGGCCCGTAGCTCAGTGGCAGAGCGAGGGACTTTTAATCCCTGCGTCGTGGGTTCGAATCCCACCGGGCTCACCACGAT
>JADGQG010000133.1 GCA_017882025.1 Chloroflexota bacterium | reverse complement strand
CTCCCCGTCTTCCTCTTCGCGGCGATTCTCGTTGCGGGCATCGCGGGGTTCGTCGGGGCCGTGACCGCGTTCAGCTACTACAGCCAGGGACTCCCGGATCCCAAGGAAGTCTTCGGCAATCTCAAGTTCGACCAGGAGACGCGCGTCGTCGACCGGAGCGGGAAGGTCCAGCTGGCATCCTTCGCCCGCGAGCGGCGCGACATCGTCACGTTCGATCAGGTCTCCCCGACGGTCATCGACGCCACCACGTCCGCGGAGGACAAGACGTTCTGGGAGAACGCCGGTTTCGACCCGGCCGGCATCCTCTCCGCGGGGCTGGCCACGCTCAACGGCAACTCCCGCGGCGCGTCGACTATCACGCAGCAGCTTGTCCGCAACCGGCTGCTCCCCGAGTCCGCCTTCACGAGCACGTACGAGCGGAAGATCCGGGAGATCATCCAGTCGGTTCGCCTCACCCAGGCCTACCCGGGTCTGGATGGCAAGAGGCAGATCATCACGGCCTATCTCAATGACAACTTCTACGGGAACAACAGCTACGGGATCGCCGCGGCCGCCCGCGGCTACTGGGGCATCACCGACCTGCGGAAGCTCACGCTGGCCCAGGCCGCGATCCTCGCCGCGATCCCGCAATCACCCACCAGCTTCGACCTGGTCAGGAACGCGATCGAGCAGACCGGCGCCGACGGCAAGGCGACCCTCGTCGTGCCACCCGGCTCGGCGATCGTCCAGCGCCGCAACTACATCCTGGAGCTGATGAAGACGCGCAGCGTGCTCACCAAGGGCACCTACACGACTGCCGACTACGACACGGCGATGCAAGAGCCGGTCGTGCTCTCGCCGCCCGCGGACCAGAGCTGGCTGGCGCCCCAGTTCGTCCTCCAGGTGCGCCACCAGCTTGGCGGGATCCTGTGTACGGCCGCCCAGGCCGACAACTGCCCCGCCATCGACACCGGCGGCTTCACCGTAATCACGACGCTCGACTGGCGCATGCAGCGACTTGCCGAGACCTGGACCGAGGCCGGCGCCCGAGGCCCGAACGCGAAGAACCCCGCCGCCTACGTAAAGGCGCTGGGGATCCCCTACCAGGATTGGATGAAGAACCTGGTCGGCAAGGGCGTCAACAACGGCGCTCTCGCGGCGGTCGACTATCGAACCGGCCAGGTGTACGCCTACACGGGCAGCGCGGGCTTCTACCTGGCGGGCAACAAGAAGTTCCAGCCCCAGTTCGACGTCCTCGAGGACGGCTGGCGGCAGCCCGGTTCGGCGTTCAAGCCGATCAACTACATCATCGGGATCGAGGACCACTCGCTCACCGCCGCCTCGCTGTTCATGGACGTCGTGACCGACTTCGGGGGCGGCTACACGCCAGTCGACGCTGACCGGCTGGAGCGCGGGCCGCTCCGCCTCCGCCAGGCGATCCAGGTCTCGCTGAACATCCCCGCCATCAAGGCCGCCATCGAGACCGGGCCGGCGCGCGTCTTCCAGCGCTCGCAGGACTTCGGCATCCGCTGGCAGTCGACCAAGTTCACGGGCGGAGCGTCGATCGGGATCGGGACGCTGGAGGTCCACATGATCGACCTGGTGAGCGCCTTCGGCACCATCGCGAACGGCGGCGTCCTGGTCCCGCGCACGATGATCCTCGAGGTTCGCAACCCCGCGGGGCAGAAGATCTGGCCGCCGGCAGGTACGACGACCCAGGGCAAGGTCGTGGTCAGCCCCCAGGCGGCCTTCATCATGACGGACATCCTGGCCGGCAACACGGACCCCGCCCAGAACCCGTTCTGGAGCAAGCGGGCGATCTACGACGGCAAGACGCGGCGACCCGCGACGCTCAAGACCGGGACCACGAACGAGACGAAGGACCTCACGGCCGTGGGGTTCCTCGCGCCGCCGACGGATCCGAAGGCGCCCGCCTTCGTGGTCGGGGCCTGGATGGGCAACTCGGACAACTCCGCCCCGCCGCTCGGCGTCATGGCGCTCGAAACGGCTGCCTCGCTCTGGCAGTCGTTCCTGACGGCCGCCACCAAGGGCCAGCCGATCGCAACCTTCCGACAGCCGCCGGGCGTCGTCCAGGCGACGGTTGATGCCTTCACCGGGATGAAGCCGGGGCCGTTCTCGACGAAGACCGTCAAGGAGTGGTTCATCGACGGGACCGTACCCACCCAGGTCGACACCACGAAGGTGGGCATCGCGGTTGACTCCGTGTCCGGGAAGCTCTGGCAGGACGGCTGCCAGGGCCCCAAGGTGGTGCGCGGCTTCCTGGACCTGAGCAAGGTGGAGGCCGATTACCCGCAATGGCGGACCTTCACGAATGGCTGGATCGCGCGCGCGCGTAGTGGATCGGGCGTCGCGGGCGGCCCCGAGAAGACGCGGACGACCTATTTCTACGAGCCCAGCTGGAAGCCCTTCGGGTCGACGTGGGGTGCCCCGTTCCCACCGACCGCGACCTGCGACATCTTCGTCCCGTCGCCGCCGCCGTCCGTCGTCCCGAGCGCGAGTCCGGGCCCAATCGTCCCGTCCCCGGGACCCTGAGCCGCGCTTTCGACGCCTAGAACGTGACGATGGTCGCTCCGTCGCCGCCCTCGCCGCGCTCGCCGGGTCGCGCTGTCCCGACGAGCGGGTGCGTCGCCGCGGCGGCCCGGACCGCGTCGCGGAGCGCCCCTGTGCCGTGCCCATGGATGATCGTTGCCCTGGGCAGCCCCGCCAGGGCGCAGTCCTCCAGGTAGCGCCCGACGATCTCGAGCGCCTCGTCCACCCTCGCCCCGCGGACATCCAGCGACGAGGCGATCGTCCGGGCACGATCCAGCCGAAGCGCGGGGATCCCCGAATCGGCTTCCTCCGACCGTCCCCCACGGTCCGGGCCGGCCGGCGTCGCGGCGAGGATCGCAGGCACGAGGTCCTCGACCCCGACCGTCACGCGCATTCCGCCCACTTCGAGTGTCGCCCGCCGGCCGCCCCGCTCGAGGGCTACAACCCGGCCTTCCCAGCCACGGGTCCGGCTCCGGGCGCGCGCCCCGACGTGCCAGTCCACCGGCTCCGCCGGCCCGGCCGCCATGGGTGCCGGTGCCGTTTCCGGGAGTCGCGCCAGGTGCTCCTCCGCCCGCTCAATGACCTCGTCGAGCGCCGGGGCGGTCACGGTCTCGCGTTCCAGGCGGCGCCGCGCGCCGCGGATCTCGGCGCGGAGGTCGTCCACCAGCCGTTCTGCGTCCGCCCGTGCAGCGGCGCCCGCCGCGTCGCGATCTCGGCGGGCGCGACGGCGCTCGTCGTCGGCGATCCGCTGCGCCTCCGCGGCCTTTATCTCGGCGACCCGCGCCCGGTCGAGCGCCCTCCGCGCTGCCGTGTCCGCCTCCCGAATCGACGCCAATGTGTCCTCGAACGCCTTCTGCCCCTCCGTCAGGCGCCCGCGCGCGTCGTCGACGATGGGCAACGGCAGGCCCAACCGCTCGGCGATCGCGAATGCCTGGCTGCCGCCCGGCAGGCCGATCCGAAGCCGGTAGGTTGGGCTGAGCGTCTCCAGGTCGAACTCGACCGACGCGTTCCGGACCTCGGGCGTCGTGTGCGCGTAGACCTTCAGCTCGGCGTAATGGGTCGTCGCCGCCACGAGAGCGCCCGCGCGAAGGAAATGGTCGAGCAGGGCCTGCGCCAGCGCGGACCCCTCCGTCGGGTCAGTCCCGGCTCCGAGCTCGTCGAGCAGGACCAGCGTGTTCGGGCCGGCGGCCTCCGTGATCCGCACGATCGACCGGAGGTGCCCAGAGAACGTAGAGAGGGACTGCGCCACGGACTGCTCGTCGCCGATGTCGGCGAACACGTCGCGCAGGACCGGCAACCGGCTCCCGGGGTCGGCCGGGACATGGAGGCCGGCCTGGTGCATGAGGGCAAGCAGGCCGAGCGTCCGGAGCGTGACGGTCTTGCCGCCGGTGTTCGGGCCGGTGACCAGGAGCGCCCGGAAGTCCGTGCCAAGCTCCACGTCGATCGGCACCACCCGGCCCGCAAGACCGGGATGGCGCGCACCCTTGAGGATGATCTCCGGGCGCAACCCCACCTCGGCCCGGGTCGCGTCCATCTCCTCGGCGAGGCGGGCCTTCGCGCTCCACAGGTCGAACCGTGCGAGCGCGCCGAGCACCTCGCCAAGCGGCCCGGCCTGGCTCCCGACGAGGGCGGAGAGCTCGTCGAGGATCCGCTCGATCTCCTGCTGTGTTGCCACCTGGGCCTCGCGCCATGCGTTGCCCAGCTCCACGGCCACGAGCGGCTCCACGAAGAGCGTCTGCCCGCTCCCGGACGCGTCGTGGACGATCCCCTTGACGCGGCTGCGTGCATCGGCGCGGACCGGCACGACGTAGCGCCCGTTGCGGAGCGTGATGATCGGATCCTGGAGCGCGGCGCCAACGTCCGTCGAATGGACGAGCTGCTCCAGCCGGCTTCGCAGGCGCTCGTACGCAAGCCGCGTCGCCCTGCGCAGGCCGCCGAGGCGCGGCGACGCCGTGTCGAGCAGCTCGCCGACCGGATCGAAGCTCCGCTCCAGCGTGGAGCGGAGTGCCGGGAGGCCGTGCAGGTCGCGGGCCAGCGCGTTCAGGAGCGGCCGCCGATCGCCTGCGAGCGCGTCGCGCAGCCGCGAGCCAGCCTCGAGCGTCGCCGCGATCGCGGCGAACTGCGCGGCGTCGAGGCGGCCTCCGCGGGCGGCGCGCTCGACCGCGGGCCCGATGTCCTGGGCGCCGCCGATGCCGGCCTGCGGTTTCTCCGCGAGGAGCTCGCGCGTCTGCGACGTTTCTTCCAGGCCGATCTCCACGATCACCCGGTCCGCGGAGGGAGCGAGCGCCTCCGCCAGGCGACGCCCGGGGGCGAAGCCGGCCGCGGCGGCAAGTCGCTCGCGGATGAGCGGGAACTCAAGGAGGGCGATCGACTTCGCGTCCATCAGCGTCCTCGCCGGCCGGAGAGCGCCGGGCTGCCCGGGAGCCAGAAGCGCCACGGCACGGAAGCCCATTCCAGTCCCGCGAAGCCGACCCCGATCCTGGGTCCGGATGCCGCTTCGGGGCGGGGCTCGGCGGGCGGCCGCGCCTCCAGCCGGAGCGAGCTCACCGGGTCCAGCAGGTCGCGTCCATCGTCCTCCCGCTCGATGGAGAATGCCGCGCCGACGTTGCCAGGCCCGCTCGCGAGTTGCGCGACGGGCATCTGCGCGATCCGCGCCGCTGACCGTACCGGCGCAGCGCGTTCGGACCGCCGGGTCGCGAGCCCCCGGGCCAGCCGGGCCTCCCGCATCGTGGCCACGCCCACGAGTGGCTCGACTGCCCGGACGAGAACTGCCGATGCGTGGTCCGCGGGACCGCAGACGACGTTCAGACACGTGTGCATGCCGTAGACACCGTACACGTAGGCGCGGCCCGACGGGCCGAACATGCTGGCGTTCCGCCC
>JADGQG010000132.1 GCA_017882025.1 Chloroflexota bacterium | reverse complement strand
ACGTGGAGGGGGACCCGGCGCACAAAGCGCGAAGCGCGTCCGGGGCCGGCCGTCTGGGTGGTGGCGGCAGTCATCGGATGGCCTCCTGGGCGCGGAAGCGGCGGATGTTGAGCGCCATGACTGGGACGATCGCGAGGAGCAGGACGATGCCGATCGCGCTCGCGCGACCGGGGTTGCTGAAGTTGTAGAGCTCGTTGATCAGCTGGAAGGCGACCACCTGGGTGTCGAAGTGGCCGCTCGTCATTACGTACACGATGTCGAATGCCTTGAGTGCAGTGATCACCATCGTCGTGATGACGACCGCCAGGGTCGGCGCCAGGAGGGGCAGCGTGATCCCCCGAAAGAGCTGGCGCTCACTGGCGCCGTCGACCCGGGCTGCCTCGAGCAGCTCCGGGTTGATGCCTTTGAGGGCAGCGGACAGGATGACCATGCAGAAGCCCGTCCACATCCACGCCATCACGATCACGAGCAGGATCGAGTTGAAGCTGAAGTCGGAGATCTGGATCCAGGCGACCGGCGCAATCCCGGCGGACCCCAACGCGGCGTTGAGGGTGCCGACTTGCGGGTCGGGTGGGGTCGCGTAGTCGTACATGAACTTCCAGATCACGCTGGCCGCGACCATGCTGATGGCGAGGGGGACGAAGATCACGGACTTGGCCACGGTCTCGTAGCGGACGCGATCCACCAGGATCGCAACGAGAAGACCCAGGCCGACTGTCAGCGCGGTCAGGACCACCAGCCAGATCAGGCTGTTCTTCAGGGCAATGAGTGATGCGTCGTTCGTGAAGAACCAGGCGAAGTTGTCCAGTCCGACGAACTTCGTCCCCGCGGCGTTCTGGAAGCTCCGGATCAGGCTGCCGATGGTCGGGTAGACGAGGAAGACGACGAGGAAGGCGAGCGCCGGCGCGAGCCACAGCCAGGGGCGCAGGCGTGGCCGGGCCCGCTGACCGATGCGGTTGAGGAGCCGCTCGGTCAGCCAGATGTAGCCGATGAGGACCGCCGGAACCCCCAGCACGACGATGATGGCGGTGACCAGCCGTTGATCCATTTCGGCTCCTTCCCGGGGCACGATCCGGGGCGGGCGGTGACGGTCACCGCCCGCCCCGGGAGACGAGGAGGACTACGGAGCGGCGTAGGCGTCTTTCTGCGTCTTGTCGAGGTCGGCCAGGAGCGCGTCCAGCTGGTCCGGGTGTTGCACGTACTTGACGATGTCCGTCCAGAACTGGGCGTTCATCGCGGTTGGCATCAGGTCCGACGCGTCGAAGACGAAGACCTTCGCGTTCGCGAGGAGCGCCGCCGAGCGCTTGCTGATGTCGTCCGGATAGTCGGTTGCGTTCTTGTTCGCCGAGATCGCCCCACCGATCTTGACCCAGATGTCCTGGGCCGGGGCGGTGACGAGGTACGCCATGAGCGAGCGAGCCGCCGGCGTGTCGTGGAACATGCCGAACAGGTCTCCCGCGCCTTCAATGGCGCCCGTGAACTGGGTGTTGATGTCCGGGAACGGGAAGAAGTTGTAGTCGGTTCCCGACTTGGCCTTCACGAAGCCGCCGAGCCCGGTGATGAAGCTCGCCTGGTGGAGGAAGAGGCAGCCGGGCGGCGTCTTGAAGAGCGGATCGCCGGCGTTCGCGAAGTTGGTGGCGTTCACCGCGGTCGCGCCGCCGTACGCCTGGGCGACGACCTGGCCGAAGGTTTGGAACGCCGTCTTGATGGCCGGGTCGGTCCACTTGACCTTGCCCTGCCACCACTTGTTGTAGACGTCCGGGCCCGCCTGGCGGAGAACGAGGTCCTCGATCCAGTCCGTGCCCGGCCAGCCCGATGCGGCGCCGGACTCGACGCCGAGGCACCACGGGGATGCGGCCTTGGCCTTGTTCGCGGTGATGAGGGTCTGGAGCGCATCCCACGTTGCGGGCGCTCCTGCCGAGAGGTCGATCGTCTTCGGGTCATACCACATCAGGCCCTTGACGGACGTCTTGATGAAGACGCCTACCAGCTTGCCGTTGACGGTGCCGAGGTCGACGAGCGGCGCGGCCGTCTCCGACTTGTAGGTGGCGACGTCGAGGATGGGGCCGAGGTCGACGAGGCTGTCGGCCCACTGGTTCATCTGGCCAGGCCCGGGGAGGCCAGCGAGGTCGGGCAGGACGCCTGACGCGACACCGGTCGTGAGGACCGTGTTCAGGTCGCGGGTGCCCGTGTACTTCACGGTCGCGCCCGTCTGGGTCTCCCAGGGCTTGACCATGGCCATGAAGGCGTCCTGCTCGGCGGCGCCCCAGGTACCGATGACCGTGACGGACTGGCCGGCGAGGGACCCGCCTGCTGCGGACGCCGCCGCGGACGGCGACGCCGCGGTGCTGGCAGCTGCGCTGGCAGCTGCGCTTGCGGCCGCGCTTTCGGCCGCGCTGGCAGCCGGCGTCGGGGTCGCACTGCCGGAGCAGGCGGCCGCGATGATCGCCAGGACGGCGATCGCGGTCGCCGCCCGGGTGCGCGTGGTGCGTGTCTGTTCGATCACGGAATGAGCTCCTCCTGTCTATCTGGTCGCGCTAGCTCGCTCCTCCTGGGTCGTGTCATGGCCCTCCAGTGCGGTTGCGGCAGGCGGCCGTGGACTCGCGGACGATCAGCTCCGTTGGGAGGAGGGTCCGTTCGCTCGTCGGCCGGCCGGCCAGTCGATCGACGAGCGCCCGGCCGGCGGCTGCTCCCAGCGCGTTCGCCGGCAGGCGGATGGTCGTGAGGGGTGGGTCGAAATGGCGGGCAAGGGGGATGTCGTCGAAGCCGACGACCGAGATGTCGGTGGGGACCCGGCGGCCGGCCTCCCGAATTGCGCGCAGCGCCCCGAAGGCGACGATGTCGCTGGCGACGAACACCGCAGTGACGTCCTTCGCTTCGGCGAGCAGGCTGGTCATCGCGGCGTGACCGCTCGCGGCATCGAAGGCACCCTCGACGATGAGGCCGGCATCGAATCCGATCTCCGCCTTCGCGAGGGCATCGCGGTACCCCGCGACCCGGTCGGCGGCCGCCGTGTATGCGAGCGGGGCGTTGGTGATGCAGCCGATCCGGCGGTGGCCGAGGCCGATCAGGTGCTCGACCGCGGTCCGCGCGCCGGCCCGGTTGTCGATGTCCACGCTGGGGGCCGGCACATCGGGCAGGGAGCCCTGGAGGATGATCGGGAAGCCGTCGGCGACCAGCGCGGCAAGCTCCTCGTCATCCACCCGGGGGCCGGAGACGATCAGCCCGTCGACACGTTGGGAGACAAGGAGTTCGCTGTATCGGCCATCGTTTGGGGAGAGCGGCTCCACGAGCACGCGATAGCCGCCAGTGCGGGCCTCGGACGCCACGCCCCACAGCGTCTCGGCGAGGAGGGCGTCGGCCGCGACTTGCTCGGCCGACTGGCGCAGCACCAGACCGATCGTGTGCGACGCCCCTCCCGCGAGCGCGCGAGCCGCCCCGTGGGGATGGTAGCCGAGCTCGCGCGCGGCCTCCTCGATTCGGCGCCACGTCCCGGGCGAGATGCCGGCGTCGGTCCGGGCGTTGAGCACGAACGAGACCGTCGTGCGCGAAACGCCGGCCCGAGCGGCCACGTCCGCGCTCGTCGCTCGTGGCCTTCTCTGGGTCAAGGGTCCTCCTGCCTGGACGAACCCCGCCGGGGCGAGGTCGAGCGGTGGGGATGGGGGGCGATGCGGGGCGGGACGCTTGGCCAGAAGCGACTAACTCGCGTTAGTAACGCGCATTATCACGCGTCGGCGGCGCGCGTCAAGCCGGAATCATCACGGCTGTGAATCTTCACGGCGTATGGCGAGGCAACGTGGCACTCAGGGCGGCAACCGGAGCGGTCGGGACGGCAGCCGCCCCATGGCCGACGGGGCTATCGGCCCGTCGGCGACCCGGCCGACACGACCCTGGCCCCTCGCCGGTCAGGTGCCCAGCAGTCGCGCGTACAGCGCCTCGTACGCATCCACCATCCGGCCCACATCGAAGCGCTCGAGCGCCGCCGCCTGGATCGCCGCCCGATCCAGACCATCCAGTCGCTCATCGAAGAAGGCGAGCTGCTGTGCGTCGTCGCCGATGAACCCATCGATCCCGTCGCGCAGGATCTCGGGGATCGCACCGGCGCGGCGGGCGAGGACCGGCGTGCCACAGGCGAGCGCCTCGATGACGACCAGCCCGAACGGCTCCGGCCCCGCCGACGGGACGAGCGACGCCCGACTCCCCGCCACGAGCGCGTCACGGTCCGCCTCCGACAGCTCCCCCAGGATCGTGACGTCGGCGCGATCGAGCGCCGGCGCGATCACCGCGTCGTGATACTCGATCTCGATCGCCAGGGTCGGCGTCTTGGCCGCCACCATGAGTCGCCGGCCGGTCAGTCGAGCGATCTCGATCGCGTCAAGGAACCCCTTTTCGGGCGCCATCCGGCCGACGAAGCAGAAGTCCTCCCCCAGCGCCTCGGCCAGCGGAGGCGGATGGAAGGTCAGGCCGTGGTGGATGACGGTCCAGTCGGCCGTCGGATGGACCCGCGCCTGGTCCCTGCTGACAGCCACCAGCCCGCGCCCGCCATCGTGGAACGCATCGCGCGCCCAGGGCGCGTCGAGCCGCCTGTGAAAGGTGGACACGACCGGAATCTGCGCGCGCCGGGCGAGCTCCAGGTTCCACGGATCGACATGGGCGTGGATGAGATCGAAACTGTCCTGCTGCTCCAGGACCAGCTCGACCGTCCGGCGGAACGACGAAGTGGGGTCGTCGCCGAGGCCGATCGGGCGAAGCGCCCATGGGACCGTCGGAACGAGTCGGCCAGGCACCCTCGAATCGCCGCTCGCGAAGGTCGTGACCTGGTGGCCACGCCGATCGAGCTCACGAACCAGCTCGCCGACGATCCGCTCGGTTCCCCCGTAACCGATCGGCGGGACGGCCTCCAGGGGCGGAGCGACCTGGGCGATCCGCAGCGGCTGGCCGGCCCCACGCCCTGTCCGGGCGCTCATAGTCGGACGACGACCTCCAACTGCGCGTCCTTGCGCAGGACCTCCGCGCTGGTCAGCCCGCGCCATCGATGCAGGAGGAGGTCGCACGAAGCGTCGCCCACCCAGAGGCCGCGGATGACGACCTTGGTCAGGCCGGCCGGCAGGATCGGGCGGTCCAGGGTCAGGCGCCGGTTCGGAGCGTCCGCCTGGAGACCCAGCATCGTGCGGATGAGCATCAAGGCGGCACCGGCCGCCCAGGCCTGGGGCGAACAGGCCACGGGATAGGCGATCGGGGCGCCGGTCGACGCCCGGTCGAAGCCGCAGAACAGCTCCGGGAGTCGGAACGCCGGGAAGCGTTGCGCGGCGGCCAGCATGCCGCTGGACAGGATGTCTGCGGCGTCGTCGAAGCCGTAGCGACGCAGGCCCGCGGCCGCGATCGCCGTGTCGTGCGGCCAGACGGTCCCCGTGTGGTAGCCGATCGGGTTGTA
>JADGQG010000131.1 GCA_017882025.1 Chloroflexota bacterium | reverse complement strand
GAGCCTGCCTCATCATCCATGGACCCGATCGTAGCGAACGCTGCCATTGCGCGGACCCGAGCTGCGCGAGCCCGAGCCTCGGCACGAGCCCGAGTCACGGCCCCGATCCTCCGCTTCCGGGTGCTCGCGACCCCTCGGCTATAATCGGGCCACGCGCGCGGGCGACGGCGCGACCCAAGGCGGGCATGACCCCCCGGTCGGTTGCTCCCGGAACCATCGCCGAGCAGATCAGGGAACGCAGCCAGACATGACCGTCGAAACGTCCACGTGGGCCACGAAGAAGGGCCTCGCCCAGATGCTCAAGGGCGGCGTCATCATGGACGTCGTCACGCCCGATCACGCCAGGATCGCCGAGGACGCCGGCGCAGTCGCCGTCATGGCGCTGGAGCGCGTCCCGGCCGACATCCGCGCCACCGGCGGCGTCGCCCGCATGAGCGACCCGGCGATGATCGAGGGGATCATGGCCGCGGTGAGCATCCCGGTCATGGCGAAGGCCCGGATCGGCCACTTCGTCGAGGCCCAGATCCTCGAGGCGCTGGGCGTCGACTACATCGACGAGTCCGAGGTCCTGACGCCCGCCGACGAGGCGAACCATATCGACAAGCACGCCTTCAAGGTTCCCTTCGTCTGCGGCTGCCGCGACCTGGGCGAGGCGCTCCGCCGGATTTCCGAGGGCGCCGCGATGGTCCGCACGAAGGGTGAGGCCGGCACAGGCAACATCGTCGAGGCCGTGCGCCACATCCGGACCGTCAACGCCGAGCTCCGCCGGCTCGCGTCCATGCGCGAGGACGAGCTGTTCGTGGCCGCCAAGGAGTTACGCGCCCCGATCGAGCTGGTTCGCGAAGTCGCCAGGGCCGGCGCCCTGCCGGTCGTCAACTTCGTCGCCGGCGGGATCGCCACCCCGGCGGACGCCGCGCTCGCGATGCAGCTGGGGGCGGACGGCGTCTTCGTCGGCTCGGGCATCTTCAAGAGCGAGGATCCGGCCCGGATGGCGAACGCGATCGTCCAGGCGACCACCCACTTCGACAACTCGAAGATCCTGGCCGAAGTCTCGAAGGGCCTGGGGGCAGCCATGCGCGGGATCGCGATGGAGGCGATTCCCGATGCCGAGCGCCTCGCGACCCGGGGCTGGTAGTCGACGACCCCGACGCGCGCCTCGGCGGACCCGGCCGGTGATAACCACCGCCCGGACCCCGTCGGGACGTCCCGCCGGCCATCGACGACCCCCGACCGAAGCCCCATCGTGAAGATCGGCGTGCTGGCAGTGCAGGGCGCCTTCCGGGAGCACATGGCGACCCTCGCCGCAATCGGCGTGGAGGGCGTGGAGGTGCGCCTGCCCGCGGACCTCGACGGGGTCGCGGGCCTGATCCTGCCCGGCGGCGAGAGCACCACGATGCGCAGGCTCATCGATCGGTGGGCGCTGCGCGAACCCATCCTTGAGCTGGGCCGGTCCGGCGCACCGATCTTCGGCACGTGCGCCGGGATGATCGTCCTCTCGACCGAGATCTCCGGCGGCGAGGAGCCGGTCCTCCCGCTCCTCCACGTGGTCGTGGAGCGCAATGCGTTCGGGCGCCAGCTCGATTCCTTCGAGACCGAGCTGCGGGTCCCGATCCTCGGCGACACGCCGGTCCACGCGATCTTCATCCGCGCCCCGATCATCGAGGAGATCGGCCCGGAGGTGGACGTGCTCGCGCGCCTGGACGACGGGCGGATCGTTGCCGTGCGCGAGAAGAACGTGATCGCCACGGCGTTCCACCCGGAGCTGGCCGGCGACACCCGCTTCCACCGCCTGGTTGCGACGATGGCCGCGGAGCACGCGGACCCGGGCGAGGGGAGCGGCCGGCGGCCCCATCCAATCCGCCGCGCAAAGGCCCAGTCGTGACCGGCCGGCCGGGATCCCTCCCGGGCAGGGGCGGCAAGGTCCGCCCCGCGCGCCTGACGGACCTCTCCGCGCTTGGCGAGCTGTCGCGGCTTGCCCAGGCCGAAGGCACCGGCGCGCGGTCGCTGGGGTTGCCGCTGGCGGGCCCGCCGATCGGTGTCTTCACGCTCTTCCGTCTCCCGCTGGGCGCGTTCCGGCCCAACGACCTGCTCTACGTCCACGAGCTCGGCGGTTACGTGGGCGGGCTCCTCCGCGTGGAGCGCGACAGCGCTCGCGACGAGTGGACGATCGTGGAGCTCGATGCGGTTGGCCTGGCCGACGCCGGCGACATTCGTTACCGGATGGTGCAGGTGTGCCTCCGCGATGGCACGAAGCGCGGGGCGATCCGCTTCCATGTCGCCTGCGCGGACGTCGACGGCAACGTGGAGCTGTTCATGCAGGCCGGCTTCATGCGCTACGGTGACGAGCTGATCTGCTTCCGACCGGGGAGCCTGCCGCTCCCCGAGCCGTTCACGGAGGATGAGGCCGGCGCGCTCGGGATCCGCCCGGTGGGTGGCACGGACGCGGTCGCCCTCTTCCGTCTCTACAACGCGGTGACGCCCGCGCCCGTGGCGCGCCTGGAGATGCATCGCATCGCCGATTGGGAGCGCCACGGCTCCGGGTCGCTCATGCCACGCTCCAGCCTGACCCCGATCCTCCGATTCGCCGACGTCGAGTCATTCCTGCAGGAGGCCCCGGAAGGCTCCGCGGACCCGACCCAGCTCCAGGGCTTCGTGCAGGTGGGTGTCGCCAAGGAGGACCAGCCGCATTACCTGCGGATCCTGGTTCGGCCCGGGGCCGATGCCACGCCGCTCATCCGGTTTGGCCTGGGCGTGATCGGCGCCCGGGCGGAGAGACGGGACCACGGCCACGACCACGGCGTGATCTCCCCGATTCGGACCTACGAATCGCCCATGGAGCACCGGGTCGAAGAGGAGGGATTCGCCACCGTCGCGACCGTCACGCTCCTCATGAAGGAGACGCTCGTCCGCGTCGCCGAGCCGGCCATGGTCCCGGCGATCCGCTGAAGGGGAGGGTATGGCTGAGCATCAAACCCGCGAGATAATCGACGACCTCGACGCGCTTCTGGGCGCGCTGCCGCCGGAGATCGTGGCGGCGATCCATGCCCTGCCGGACCAGACTGCGCTTATCGAGGTCGTGCTGGACCTGGGCCGCGTGCCGGAGGCGCGTTTCCCCGACTCCGAGGTCACCCTCCTGGACCGCGAGGTGACCGAGGCCGACATCGCCCTGGTAGTCGACAAGATCGGCTCGTTCGGTGACGACAACCGGGCCGGCATCGAGCGGACGCTCCACCGGATCAGCGCGATCCGGAACCGGGCCGGCAAGATCGTCGGGCTGACCTGCCGGATCGGGCGGGCCGTCTACGGCACGATCGAGATCATCGACGACTTCGTGGAGTCCGGGAAGTCGATCCTCATCATGGGTCGCCCGGGCATCGGCAAGACCACGATGCTCCGCGAGGCCGCCCGCGTCCTGGCAGACGATCTGGGCAAGCGCGTGGTGGTGGTCGACACGTCCAACGAGATCGCGGGCGACGGTGACATCCCCCATCCGGCAATCGGCAAGGCCCGCCGGATGCAGGTCCGGACGCCGTCGCTCCAGCACGAGGTCATGATCGAGGCGGTGGAGAACCACATGCCCCAGGTCATCGTGATCGACGAGATCGGGACGGAGCTGGAGGCGCAGGCTGCCCGGACGATCGCCGAGCGTGGCGTCCAGCTGATCGGGACGGCTCACGGCAACAACCTGGACAACCTGATGCTGAACCCGACGCTCTCCGACCTGATCGGCGGCATCCAGAGCGTCACGCTGGGTGACGAAGAAGCACGCCGCCGGCGCACCCAGAAGAGCGTCCTTGAGCGCAAGGCGCCGCCGACGTTCGACGTGATCGTGGAGATCCAGGACCGCGAACGGGTCATGGTTCACGCCGACGTCGGAGAGACGATCGACGCGATGCTCCGTGGCGACCCCGTCGCGCCCGAGCTGCGCTGGAAGGACGAGGGCGGCGTCCACCGGACCCAGTCGCGGCCACGCCCCTCGCCGCGTGAGCAGATAGGTCGCGAACGGTTCGCCGGACTCGTGGGCGCGGGCGGGGGCGGTTGGCGGCAGGAGCCGGGCTGGCGCGGCGAGAGCAGCTACCGGAGCGCCACATGGGAGGGGGAAGGCGGCGCAGCGGCCCGCCCGCCCGCGTTTCGCCCCGGGGCGAGCGGCGGCTGGCGCGAGACGCGCGGTGGCCGGTCCATGACGGGCGCGGAGCGGTCCCCGGGCGCGGAGCGGTCAACGGGGGGCAGTGCGCGGTCCGCGCCGGGGGGCAGTGCGCGGTCCGCGCCGGGCGCCGAACCCGCCCGGACGATGCCCGGAGAGCGGATCGCGCACCACGACGACCGGGGTTCCGCCGGTGGCGCTTCGGGCGGCGACGGCCCTGCCAACGGCGGCGCTCCACGCGCCGCGACCGGCGGCCCTTCGGCTGACAGCGGCCCTCCACGCGCCGCCGCAGCCACCCGTTTCGCGATCGCCGAGGCGCCGTTCGTGGCTGGCGAGATCGCCGATCGTGGTCCGCTGGAGCGGTTGGGGACGGCCGTCGCCACGCCCGAGGTTCGAGCACGCGAGGCCCGCGAGCTGGATCGCCACCGCGAATGGCGCGACCAGGCCAGCCGCGCGCTGGAGGCGTTCAAGGCGGAGGAGGGGATCGGGCCGGTGAACGCCGCCGACCTTGTCGCGGATGACGAGGCGCTCGCCGATCGAGCGCTCGCCACGGCCCGCGACGCGGACGGCCCGGCCCTGCGCGTGGAGCACGGCATCCTCCCCACGCTCCGGGTCTTCCCGTTCGGCCTGAGCCGGAAGCGGCTGGAGCAGGCGATCCGCGAGCTCCAGCTGCCCGTCATCGTCGCCCGCGAGATCGATGAGGCCGATGTCGTGATGACGCTTCGCAGCGAGTACCGCCAGAAGGGCCAGGCGATCCGCGACGCCGAGAACCGGGCGCTCCCGGTCTACGTCCTGAAGGCGAACACGACGGTCCAGATGCAGGCGAGCCTCACCTCCGTCTTCAGCCTGGAAGTGGATCCGCGCGAGGCTGCGCTCCTCGAGACGGAGGAGGCGATCGGAATGGTTGTGCGCCAGTCGCAGGCCGTAGAGCTGGCGCCGCAGAGCGCCTACATCCGGCGCCTCCAGCACCAGATGGCGGAGCGGGCGAACCTCGTCTCGCGCTCGCGCGGGCGCGAGCCGTACCGGCGGGTCCGGGTCTACCCGGACGAGGCCCGCGCCTGGCGGTAGGCCCACATGGGGGACCCGGCCGCGGGGTCGGGTGAGGACCGGTTCGCCCATCCTGCGGGCGCGGTTGCCCCTTTGCCGCCGCGGTCGCCGGTCGGCGTGGTCGCCCTCGGCGATCAGATCGCGCGAATCCAGACGCCCATGTACCGTCTCGGCGACGGCATGGCCAGCTTGTTCGCGCTGCGCGAACGAGAGACGTAGATCAAGTCGTCGCGCGGCTCGATAATCGCGGGATAAGGGCCTTCT
>JADGQG010000130.1 GCA_017882025.1 Chloroflexota bacterium | reverse complement strand
ACGCGGACGCCGTAGGAGCCGGCGGACCCGACGAGTGCGATGGCGGGAACCGCGATGACGTTCGCGGCTTGCGCCGTGGTGACCGCGGCGCTCGCCGTCATCCCGGCGAGGACCGCCGCGGGCGCGTTGGCGAGTGTGATCCGGACGGCGTAGGTGACGACGCTGGAGCCCGCGCTGGAGCCGCCAGTGGCGGACACTGCCGTGGGGGTGATCTGGCTGACGGTGCCGTCAATCGGCGTCGTGCCGGCGGCCGCCACGGTCACTGCCGTGGACTGGCCCACCTTCAGCTTGCCGATGTCGCTCTCCGCAAAGCTTGCCGTCACCTCCATCGAGCCCACCTGGAGCTGGATCGCGTCACCGGACGGGGCCAGGACGCCGGCGACTACGCTGACAGCCGTGACGACGCCGTCCACGGGGGCGGTGAGCGTGGCCGCGGCAACCTGGATGGTGGCCTGGCGGACGGACTCCTCGGCGTTTGCGATGGAGGCCTGGTCGGCCGCGATCGTCGACGCCGTCGCGGCCGCCGTGCGACTCGTATACGAACCCTGGGCGGATTTGAGCGAGAGATTCGCCGACGCGACTTGGTCCGACGCCGTGTTGGCGGATGACTGGAGCTGGAGCTTGAGCGATGCCAGCTGGTCCTGGGCGCTGGTGATGGCGCCCTGGTCCGCTTTGATCGTGGCGCTCGGCGGGCCGGCGGCGAGGTCCGCGGTAAGCGTGGCCTGGGCCCGCTGGAGCGCGGCCTGGGCCTGGCTCAGCTTGAGCGCGTTCTGCTGCGTGGCGGTGGGATCCACCGGGGCCTGGGCGGCCGCGAGCTGGTCCTGGGCCGACGCGACCGCATTCTGGTCCGCGGTGATGGTGTTGCTCGCCGGGCCGGCCGCGCGGTCGGCGGCGAGCTGGTCCTGGGCGCGCTTGAGGGCGGCCTGGGCCTGGCTCAGCTTGAGGTTGTCTGACGCCGTGGTGGCCGTGGCGTTCCGCTTGGCCTGGGCCACCTGGTTCTGGGCCTGGGTGATCGAGATGGCCGCGACGGATTTGTCCGCCGCGGAGAGGCCCGCCTTGTCGACGGCGAGTCGTGCCTTGGCCGAGGCGAGGCCTGCGTTCGCGACCGCGAGCGTCGAATCGACCGAGCTGGGGTCGGCGACCGCGAGGACCTGCCCGCTCGTGACCCGGTCCCCCACGGCGACCGCGACGCTGTTCACGAGCCAGCTGCTGCTCCCGCCAGCCGAGCCGGTCGTGCTCGACGTGCTGGACGTGATGAGTTGCGGCTGGCTGCCGAAGGCGAGGCCGTAAGTCGCGCTGGCGGCCACGCTCCCGGTGGCAACGGACTGGGCGACGACGTTCTCCCGGGTCGCCGCGGCGGTGAGGTACTGGGTGGTCGCGGAGGCGCCGAGGCTGGGTCCGATCACGGCGACCCCGATGGCGCCGACCCCGATAGCGATGAGGCCGATCACGGCGAGGAGACGAAGCTTCATGCGGATCCCTCTGCTGGTGCGAACCGGCGGGGCCGGGGCGGCACGGCCGGGTGGGCCGGGCGAGGCCTGGGCGTCGGACGATGGAGATCAGGTGTATCGCGCTCCCCTGAAAGAAGCCTGAAGCCGGTGTCAGGCCAGCAGCGGCTCGACGAGGGGGGTCCAGACGAGGCGCTGGTCCGTCGTGATGGCGAGCGCACCGTAGCCGGAGTGCGTGGCGACCCATGCCGGGCCCGCCTCGCCCATCGCGAACGCAGTCGTCGCGTAGACATCCGCCCAGGTCAGGCTGGGCCCGACGACGGTGACGCTCAGCAGCCCGGTCGGCGCCTTGCCCGTGCGCGGGTCGCGGATGTGCTCTCCGCGCTCGTAGGCGCCGGACGTGGCGACGGCGAGGTCGCGGACGGCGAGCACGCGGGCCACGGCGTCGGCGCGATCGGGATGGCGAATCCCGACCCGCCACGGGCGGCCCGGCTCCGGCTCCCCGCGGGCGATCACGTCGCCGCCGCAGTTGCAGCTGTAGTTGCGGGCGCCCGCCTCGTCAAGGAGGAGCGCGGCCTCCTCCACGGCCCAGCCCTTTACGAGGCCGGAAGGGTCCAGGCGCCCGTCGGTGCGGTGGCCGCGGGCGTCGAACCAGCCGTTGGTCGTCCGGTGCAGGTCGTCGCACATGCCCAGGACGAACTGGACCTCCGCCGAAGCGGCGGCCTCTGCGAGCTCGCCGCGCGCGATGCGACTGATCTCGCTGCCGGGCCGATACGTGCTGAAGCGGGCCTCAATCTCCTCGAGACGGGCGAGCATCGCGTCGACGACGGATTCCGGGATCCCCGGATCCCGGACGTCGATGCTGATGACCGTGCCCATGATCGGCGCCACGCGATGCGGGCCGCGGGCCGCCGGCGCGGCGGGCTCCGCCGCCCCGGCACGCTCAGCCATGCGCGGCCTGGTCCAGCGCCGACTGGAGGGACTGCGCGTACGCGTCGCTCGTGTACGTCGCGCCGGAGATCAGGTCGATCTGCGCGCTCTGCGCCGTGAGCGCCTCGCTCCGCAGCATCGGCTCGGCAATCTGGCTGATCTCGGCCGATCGCTGGCGATCGTTCGGCAGCTGGAGCGCGGTGACGTCGGTGATCTTTCCGCCCGCGATCGTGACCTGGACCTGGACCGGCCCGAAGCGCGTCTGGACCACCGATCCCGTGTCCGTCCCGTTTGCCAGTGCGGTGCCCGCGGCGGGCGCTGCGGTCGCGACCGGCGCCGCGGATGGGTTCGCCGCCGGCCTGGCTTCCGAGACCGGCACGGTAGCCGGTTTGGGCGTGGCCGCCGGCGCCGACGAAGCGGCGGGCTGGACCAGCGCGGTGTTCCTGCCCGCCGCGATCGGCGCGACATCCGGGGTCTTGAACGCGAAGAGCAGGACGAGGGCGAGGGTGGTGAGCGCGAGGGCGACGGCGCCGCGTTTCGGCATGGCTGCGTCTCCGAATCAGTACGCGAAGCGTTCGAGGTGGACCTGAGACGCCGGCACGGCCAGCGCCTTCAGGCTGGCCCGGACCGACTCCATGAGCCGGAACGGGCCGCACAGGTAGACGTCCCGGTCACGAACGTCGGGAACCAGCGCGCGGAGGCCGGCAACGTCGAGCGGGTTGCCGGGCATCTCGCGGCTTCCGCGCCGGCCAACGAGGTAGTGGACCGATGCGCCGCGATATGCTGCCAGCGCGTCGAGCTCCTCGCGGAAGACGACCTCCGACTCGTGGCTCGCGCGGTAGATGAGCGTGAGGTCGCCGGGACGGGCCGGCAGCGACTCCATGAGCGCGCGCAATGGCGTGATGCCGATCCCGCCAGCCACGAGGAGGACCCGCTGGCGCGTTCGGCGCGCCCCGGTCAGCGTTCCGTACGGACCTTCGAGGGCGACCCGGGTTCCAGGCGCCAGGGCCTGGATACGCGCGGTCCAGTCGCCCAGGTCTTTGACGGTGAACCGGAGGGACCGGCCGTTCGGGGCGGCCGATAGCGAGAACGGGTGTGCGCGCCACCAGCCGTCGCGGTTGAGGATGCGGAGGTTGAAGTACTGGCCGCTCCGGGCGGCGAGGCGGTCCAGATCGCGGCCCGTGACGTACACCGAGACCACGCCCGGCGCTTCCGTCACGACGCTCCCGATCCGGGTCTGGTGGCGGAGGGTCGTCGCGATGGGCTGGCCGAACCGGAAGACCAGGATCATCGCCGCCGTCATGACGAAGAGCGAGATCCAGTACAGCCGCGCCACCGGGTCGCCGATGAAGTCCGTGCCCACCACCAGCTGGTGCGCGAAGCCGAGCGCGATCCCGAGGTACGCATAGAGGTGGATGCCGAACCAGGTCTCGTACGACAGCCGTCGGCGGGCCGCGCGAACCGACGTCACCGCGACCGCGAGGAAGCACGCCAACCCGGCCGCCGACATCAGCACGAACGGGTACGTCCCGAGGAGGTTGGTCGCCTCGTCGAGGACGCTCCGGCCGTCGCCGAGCGACCAGCCGACTGTCGTCAGGACCGCGTGCCCGGCGATCAACCAGACCGTCGCGAATCCAAGCCAGCGATGCGCCCACGCGAGACGGTCCATCCCGAAGACCTGGTCCAGCCACGGGCTGCGCGCCATGAGGACCAGCTGGACGAGCGCGAGATACGTGCCGAGGAGTGCGGTGATCTGGCCAGCCGCGGTCAGAATGGCCGCGGGGCTCGTCAGATGGTCGGTGCCACCATGACGGACCCACATCGCGACGATGAGCGCGCCGTTGGCGACCAGGAGCGCCACGATGTCGGAGGCACGGATCGGCCAGCGACGTGGAAGCGGGACGCGGGTGGGTCGCGAGGCGGACTGCAAGGATGGTCCCAAATGCGGTGGCGACCCCATCGGGAGGTCGCGCGATGCCGGCATCCTGGGAAACGGGGCTGAAGCAAGCCTGAAAGCGATGCGGTCGGGTCAGGCCGGTCACGGCCTTCGGCCCGTGCGAGGGAGCGGACGGGACGTGGCGACGCCAGGCAGCGTCGCGCAGATGGGACAGTGAGCCAGGCCGACGTCCGTCCGTCCGTCCGTCCGCGGAACAGGACCGAAGCGACGACCCTAGCTGGTCGTGCGGGCCGGCGCGCGGCGCGCGGGCGGCTTGAGGACCTTGATCGCCTCTTCGATGTCGCGCGTGATGCCCTCGCTGCCGGCCGCGCTCTTCGCCGACCGGAGGCTGGCGAGCGCGATGTCCCGCGTGTCGGCGTCGGCGGCCATGTCGGCGGCCTTACGGATCACGCGGACGGCGAACGCGCCGAGGGCCGGGTCGGCCAGCCACGGGCTCACGCCCTTGATGGCGGCTTCACCATGCGCGGCGATCGCATCACGAAACTCGATTCGGTGATCGGGCGCGGCCTCCGCGGCGGCCTGGAGCAGCGACGCGAGGGACTGAACTTCCGACTTCATCGACAGACTCTCCATCCAGTGGACCGTCTCGCCGAGTGACGGAACAACCACGGCGGTGTCGGGACGCGGGTGTCCGGACGCATAGAGGCGGCGCGCTCATATCAGCCTACCGCGTCCCGGGCCGCTCCGTACGGCGTGGCGGGAATCGCGGACGCGAATCCGATCGGCAGGATGCATCTGACGAAACCGCGGAAAGTGGAGCGGGAGACGCGGATCGAACCTGCGACATGCAGCTTGGAAATCCGGGACGCCTGAGCGTTACAGCACCGTGCTCAGGGGCCCGAGCGTAACGTGTCCAGTTATCGTGTCGTCGCGAGGGGCGCCGCGACGCCATCTTGGGCGCGGCGGAGTGACCGGTCCGGTCCGATGAGGGAGCCAGCGGCGTTTCGAGCCAGGCGATGAATGGGGTGGTCTCGAACCGGGCGAGGATCTCGCGAGCCGCCGCGGCGACCGCGCTGACCTCAGGATTGGCCGAGCTTAGGAGGCTCGCCATGTCGAGCGCGCAGCGTGCCTCATCCGAGGCAAGGCCAGTCACGCCAGGCGCGAGCGGCCTCGCTATGACGGGGAGGCGTTGGATA
>JADGQG010000129.1 GCA_017882025.1 Chloroflexota bacterium | reverse complement strand
TTGTGCTTTGGATTGGCGCAAATGACCATCACGGTCCCGTGGCGGCGGATCACCTTGCAGTTGTCGCAACGGGCCTTCACCGAGGCTCGGACTTTCAACAGACTTCCTTCGCTCTGAGTGCCGGCTACTTCAGCCGGTACGTGATCCGACCCCGGGTGAGGTCGTACGGGGACAACTCGACGCGAACCCGGTCGCCCGGCAGGATCCGGATGAAGTTCATCCGGAGCTTCCCGCTGATATGGGCAAGAACGCGGTGGCCGTTCTCCAGCTCGACGGCGAACATCGTGTTCGGCAGCGGCTCGAGGACAGTTCCCTCGACTTCGATCGCGTCCTTCTTGCCCAACGTGCTCCCTGGTGTTCCTGCTCACGGTGGTGCGTCGACCGGAGCCGACACACGAACGCAGAGCGTACCAACTTCTGCCGATTCCGGCAAGCGCCGGCGCCGGCCGCCTACAGCCTGGTGAGGACCTCCGGGCCGTCCTCGGTGACGGCGACCGAGTCCTCGAAATGGGCCGCGACGGAACCGTCGCGGGTGACAACGGTCCAGCCGTCGGCGAGCGTCTCGACGTCGGCACTCCCAAGGGTGAACATCGGCTCGATTGCCAGGCAGATGCCCGGCGCGAGCTCGATCCCCTTCGTTTTCGTGCGGTAGTTCGGGACCTGCGGCTCCTCGTGCATGGCGGTGCCGATTCCGTGCCCGACGTAGGGCCGGACCACGCCGTAGCCCCGTGGCAGGGCCACATCCTCCACCGCCGCGGAGATGTCCCAGATCCGGTTGCCGGCGATCGCGGCCGCGATCCCGGCTTCGAGCGCCCGCCGGGTGGTGGCGACCAGCTCGCGAACCTCGAGCGGCGCGTCGCCGACGATGAACGTCCGGGCCGCGTCGCCATGGTAGCCGTCGATGACCGCCCCCGCATCGATAGAGACCACCTGGCCGTCCGCGATGGTCCGGTCGCCGGGAATCCCGTGGACCACCTCGCGGTCGATCGAGATGCAGAGCGACGACGGGTAGCCGTAGTAACCCTTGAACGACGGCGTCCCGCCGGCCCTCCGGATGTGCTCCTCCGCGATCCGGTCCAGGTGGGACGTGGACACGCCGGGTCGGAGCTCTTCCTCGATGAGGCCCAGCACCTCGGCCACGACGCGTCCCGCCCTGCGCATGGTGGCGATTTCCGCGGCGGAACGGCGCGTGATCACGGGCTGGTGCGCCAGTACGGGATCGGCTCGATCGCGTCGAGGAGGTCGTTCGTGACCGAAGCGATCGGCCGGCGACCGTCCACCGCGTGGAGGACGCCGGCGGCGCGGTAGTGCTCGACGACATCCGCAAGGGCGCCGAGCTGCTTCTCGAGCCGGGCCTGGACGATCTCCGGCCGGTCGTCGTCGCGCTGGATCAGCGCCGAGCCGTCGATATCGCAGACGCCCGGCACGCGAGGCGGGTACGCGGTCTCGTGATACGTGTGGCCGGCAGCGCCGCAGAGCCAGCGCCCGGTCAGGCGCTGGAGCAGCTCTCCCGTGGGGACGTCCACGAGGAGCGCCGCGTCGACGACCGTCCCGCGATCGGCGAGCGCGCGATCCAGGGCCTCCGCCTGGGCGCGGGTGCGCGGGAACCCGTCGAGGATGACCCCGCGCTCGGCGTCCGGGGCATCCAGCCGCTCGAGCAGCATTCCAACCGTGATCTCGTCGGGGACGAGCTCGCCGCGCTCCATGTACCCACGCGCCACGAGCCCGAGCGGGCTGCCTTCCCGGGCGGCGGCCCGGAAGAGATCGCCGGTCGCCACCCTGGGCAGTCCAAAGTGGCGAGCAAGGACGTGGGCCTGGGTCCCCTTCCCGGCGCCCGGGGCGCCGAGCAGGACGAGGATCCTCATCGCGGCACGCCAGCCGCGGCCCGGCCCGAGCTCACCGGATGAACCCCTCGTAGTTCCGCATCATGAGCTGGGCCTCCAGCTGCTTCATCGTCTCGACCACGACGGAGACGGCGATGAGAATGCTGGTGCCGCCAAGGGAGAGGCCGGCGAGACCCGGGATGAACGCCTGGAACAGGTACGGCGAGACCGCGACGATGCCCAGGAAGAGCGCCCCGGCGACCGTGATCCGGTTGACCACGCGGGCGAGGTAGTCCTGGGTCGGGCGCCCCGGACGAATGCCCGGGATGAAGCCGCCGTTCTTCCTGAGCTGCTCCGCCGTCTCGTCCGGTTTGAACGTGAATGCGGTGTAGAAGTACGTGAAGCCGACGGTCAGGAGGAAGTACAGCGACCCGTAGACGAGCAGGTTCGACGGTCCGAACGTGTTGACGAAGAACGTGGCGATGTCCTTGATGAGCAGCACCTGGCTCTGGGCGAAGTAGCCGGCGATCTGGCTGGGGAAGAGCAGGATGCTCACCGCGAAGATGATCGGGATGACGCCCGCCTGGTTGACCCGAAGCGGCAGGAACGTGGTGCCGCCCTGGTACATCCGCCGACCCCGGACGCGGCTCGCGTACTGGACCGGGATCCGCCGCTGGCCCTCGGTGATGAAGACGATCGCGGCGATGGCGGCGACGCCGAAGACGGCGAAGATCGCGAGGGCCGCGATGTTGGGCGAGTCCATGAAGGTTCCGATGGCCTGGGGCGCGCGACCCACGATGCCCGCGAAGATGATGAAGCTGATCCCGTTACCGATCCCCTTCTCCGTAATGAGCTCGCCGAGCCACATGAGGAGAATCGAGCCGGCCGTCAGGGTGATGATCTGGGTCAACGTCTCGAACGAGGCGAGGTCGAAGTGCGTGTTGAGCACGCCCGCCTGGTTCAGGACGGCCAGGAAGCCGTAGCTCTGGAGGACCGCGAGCGGGACGGAGAGGTAGCGGGTGTACTGGTTGATCTTGTTGCGGCCGTACTCCCCCTCGCGCTGGAGCGCGGTGAGAGCGGGGACGACGCCGGTCATCAGCTGCATGATGATCGACGCGTTGATGTACGGGTTGACGCCGAGCCCAACCACGGAGAACCGCGACAGCCCGCCGCCCGAGAACAGGTCCAACAGGCCGAAGAGCGCGTTGTTGTTGAAGAATGCGGCGAGCTTCGTCGGGTCCGCGCCGGGGACGGGGACGTGAGCCAGCGCCCGGAAGACGATCAGGACGCCCAGGACGAAGAGGATCCGGCGCCGGATGTCCGGCGCCCGGAATGCGTTGAGGATGGAGTCGAACACGGCGGGGCCGCGTCAGTCCGCGTCGGCCGCGGGCTCGACGCCGATGGCGGCGAGCACGGACGTCGGGATCTCGATCACCTGGACCGTCCCGCCGGCGCCCTCGATCTTCTCGCGTGCGCTTTTCGTGAACGCATCGGCGACCACGAACAGAGGACGGCTCACGTCACCGCTGCCGAGGATCTTGAGCGGCTTGTCGAGGCTGCGAACGAGGCCGGCCATGCGGAGCAGCTCCTGGTTCACGGTGACGGGAGCGGGCGTGGCCCGTTTCGGAGCGCCGGGCAGGTCGCCCTCTGGCAGTCGGCCGAGCTCGATCGCGGCGCTGATGGCGCCCACGTTGACGACCTCGTACTCGATCCGGTTGATATTGCGAAAGCCGCGCAACTTCGGAATACGGATGTGGATCGGGGTCTGGCCGCCCTCGAACCAGGCCGGGATCGAGCTGCCCGCGCGGGACTTCTGCCCCTTCGTGCCGCGGCCGGCCGTCTTGCCCTTGCCGGCGGCGATGCCGCGGCCGACGCGGGTCTTCGCGGTGTGCGCGCCCACGGCGGGACGCAGATCGTGAAGCTTCATCGGGTTTCCTCCGCCGCGGTCTCGGGGAGCTCCTCCACCTCGACCAGGAAGCGGACCGCGCGGACCATGCCGCGCGTCGCGTCGTTGTCGGGAACGACGACGGTGTCGCCGATCCGGTGGAGCCCGAGCGCCTTGATCGTCCCGCGGTTGCGGGCGATATGGCTGATCGTGCTCTTGACCTGGGTCACGCGGAGCCTACCGGCCATCTGCGGCCTCCGCGGCTGGCTGGCCGGCGACGAAGAGCCGGACGGGCACGCCCCGACGCGCGGAGATCTCCTCCGCGGAAGAGAGGCCGCGCAGGGCTTCGATCGTGGCGCGAACGACGTTCACCGGGTTCGTGGAGCCGTGGACCTTCGAGAGGATGTCGCGGATACCGGCGGCCTCCACCACCGCGCGGACGGAGCCGCCGGCGATGACGCCCGTCCCTTGCGAGGCGGGCTTGAGCAGCACCCTGGCGGCCGCGAACTCGGCGCGGACCTCGTGCGGGATGGTGGTCCCCACGGTCGGGATCCGGATGAGGTTCTTCTTCGCGTCTTCAACGCCCTTGCGGATGGCCTCGGGCACCTCGCCGGCCTTGCCGAGCCCGGCGCCGACGTGGCCGTGGCCGTCACCGACGATGACGACCGCAGAAAAGCTGAAGCGGCGGCCGCCCTTGACGACCTTGGCGACGCGGTTGATCTGGACGACACGTTCTTCGAGCGTGAGCTTGGTGGGATCGATCCTGGCCACTGGCGGTCTTCTCCTCTTAGAAGTCGAGACCGGCTTCCCGCGCGGCGTCGGCGAGCGTCTTGACCCGGCCGTGGTAGCGATACCCGGCTCGGTCGAAGACAACCTGCGCGACCCCGGCGGTTCGGGCCCGCTCGGCGACCAGGCGTCCGACTACCTTCGCTTCGTCGACCTTCGTCTGCTTCCCTCCCTTGAGCTCCGGCTCCAGGGATGACGCGGCAGCGAGGGTGCGACCGGCGGTGTCGTCGATCACCTGTGCATAGATGTGGTTGAGGCTGCGAAAGACCGCCAGGCGCGGCCGCGCGGACGTCCCCTCCAGTCGGAGGCGAATCCGCTCGTGCCGTTTCTGCCGGGCGGCGCCGCGTGTGGCGGCCTTCGTCATCGTGGTCGTCCTTCCGTTACTTCTTTCCGCCGATCTTGCCGGCCTTGCCAGCCTTGCGGCGGATCACCTCGCCCGCGTAGCGGACGCCCTTGCCCTTGTATGGCTCCGGCTTCCGGGTGGCCCGGACGCGGGCGGCAACCTGGCCGACGAGCTCCTTGTCGATGCCGAGGACGGCCAGCTTGATCGGGCTCTCGACCACGAAGCTGATGCCGCCCGGCGGAACGATCTCGACCGGATGGCTGTACCCGAGGTTGAGCTGCAGCTTGTCGCCGATCTTCTGGGCGCGGTAGCCGACGCCGGTGATCTCGAGGCTCTTCCGGTAGCCGTTCGTGACGCCCTCGACCATGTTGGCGATGAGCGTCCGGGTCAGCCCATGGAGCTGCTTGTGCTGCTTGAGGTCCGACGGACGGGTTACCAGCAGGCTGCCTTCCCCGGTCTCCACGGTCATCGCGGCCGGGATGGAGCGGGTCAGGGTGCCCCTCGGGCCCGTCACGGTGATGATCGGGCCGTCGAGTTTGATCTCGACGCCCGCGGGCAGGAGGATCGGCTGACGGCCGATACGCGACATCGCCGTCCTCCCTACCAGACGTACGCGAGGACTTCGCCGCCGAGCTGGGCCTTGCGAGCCTGCGCGCCGGTCATGATCCCCTGGCTGGTGCTGACGATGACGATGCCC